>NZ_JASJWL010000018.1:0-79936 GCF_035019225.1 Pseudomonas sp. CCC4.1
GAGATGTGTATAAGAGACAGGCTCGCGAAGGTCGTTCGCGAGCAGGCTCGCTCCCACAATAGGGCTTGACCTGCAACAGATTATCTACAGATATGTATCGGGGTTTAGTACAGCGCAGCAAACAGCTTGCGGCGGTAGGTGGTGACCAGCGGGTGATCATTGCCCAGCAGGTCGAACACCTGCAGCAGGGTCTTGTGGGTGATGCCTTCGTTGTAGCTGCGGTTGCGGGTGAACAGTTTCAGTAGCCCGTCCAGTGCGCCTTCATATTGCTGGCGTGCCAGTTGCTGGATTGCCAGTTGATACGCCGCTTCGTCGTCCTGCGGGTTTTGTGCCACGCGGGTCTTCAGGTCGGCCACATCCGGCAAGTCCGCTGCCTGGCGCAAGAACGTCAGTTGCGCCTTGGCCCCGGCCAGTTCGGCCTTGTGCTCGTCGCTCTTGACCGCATCCAGCACCGCTTGTGCTTCAGTCAGTTCGCCACGTTCAGCCAGGCAGCGGCCATACAGGATCAGCGCTTTGGCGTTGCTGTTGTCTTCAGTCAGGATGCTTTTGAGCAAGGCTTCAGCATCGGCAAAACGGCTTTCGGCAAACAGCGCCTGGGCTTGAACCAGCGGGTCTTCAACCGCAGCTTCAGGCATCACCACATGGGGCGCGAGCATGGCACGGATCGCTGATTCCGGCTGGGCTTCCTGGAAACCGTCGACCACTTTGCCGTCCTTGAACAGCACCACGGTGGGCAAGGTCTGAATGCCAATGCGGCCAACAATATCCTGCTCGACATCACAGTTGACCTTGGCCAGCAGCAGTTCGCCCTGATAGTCCTCGGCAATTTGCTCCAGGATCGGCAGCATCACCTTGCAGGGAGCGCACCACTCGGCCCAGAAATCTACCAGTACGGGTTGGTCGAATGAGGCCTGGACCACCAGCCTGTCGAAGTCAGTGGAGGTCACGTCGAAGCTGTAAGAAGGCGTAGGCTGATTCATTTCGTGTCTCGAAGCAGGTAAATAAGAGCAACTATAAAGGCTGGGCGCAGTGGCTGAAAGGCACAGGCTCGCGTTGTGCGTGATACAGGCTGACGTTGCGAAATTCGTGGGGCTCGGCCAGGTCGGGCAGGGTCAGGGCCTTGAGCATGGCCAGTTGCCGATAAAGCGGGTGCTTGAAGTCGCGTACGCGGGAATCGGCTACCAGGGTCTGCTGGCCGCGGCTAGGGAACTGATCCAGCAGCGGCAGGTTTTCGCGGTCGTAGAGCACGTCAGCCACCAGGATCAGATCGAACCGGTCTGCCTCGGCAAAAAAATCGCTGGAGTAGCCCAGCGCGACATCGTTGAGCTGGGCATTGGCCCTGCAGGCCGCCAGTGCCAGCGGGTCAAGGTCACAGGCCACCACTTCCAGCGCCCCGGCCCTGGCTGCTGCAATCGCTGCAACGCCCGAACCGGCACCAAAATCCAGAACGCGCTTGCCCTTGACCCACTGCGGTTGCTCGGCCAGAAAGCGTGCGAGCGCCAGCCCGCTGGCCCAGCAAAAGGCCCAGTAGGGAGGTTCGTAGAGAATGCGCCGGGTTTCGTCGGGGGTGAAGGCGCGATCCATATTGTGGGCATCGATCAACCAGAGTTTGAGCGCGGTGCCGGGCAAGTCGGTCGCCACCAGCCGCGCATCACCCAGCAACTCGCTCAACGACTGCTGCAGGCCAAACGGTATATTCATGGTGCTTTGACGAAGGCCAGGGTACCCAGCGCCTGCGTGGTGGGCTGGTTGATGATCCGCGAAGGCAGATGCAGGATCAATTGCCCGGACTGGCTGGCGCGGCCGCGCAGCTCGACCCGCATGCCGGTCGGGAAGGCTTGCGGGTTGAAGCGCAGCTTGAAGGGCAGCGCCTGGCTGTTGCCGAGGATCTTGCTGCTGGCCATCAAGCCTTGGGGGCGGCCACGATCGTCAACGATCAGCATGGCCAACTCGACCTCGGCGCCTGCCGGCACACCGGTCAGCACTCCGCTCAACTCGCGCTGATGAGACGGCAGCGGGCCCAGGTCGGCCGGGGCATCGGTTTTTGGCTGCGTCAGCACTTGGGGCTGTGCCGATTTTGGGGGCTCACTGCTACAAGCCACCAGCAAACTGGCAAGGCACAGCAAAACAAGCGTTCGTAGCGGCATACACGGCTCCAGCGGCAGGTCAGTCGGTGTATCAGATTGTGTAAAAGATAGTAGCCCGTCTGTATACCGTAAAGCCTATGGCTTGTCTTGCCAGTGGGATGCGCTAACATGGCGCTCCCCATTTTTGTTGGCTGCCACCATGCACTGTCCCTTCTGCGGTGCCAACGACACTAAAGTCATCGACTCGCGTCTGGTTGCCGAGGGCGACCAGGTGCGCCGCCGGCGTGAATGCCTGGCCTGTGGTGAACGTTTCACCACCTTTGAAACAGCTGAGTTGGTATTACCCCGCCTTATCAAGCAGGACGGCAGCCGCCAGCCGTTCGATGAAGAAAAGCTGCGCGCCGGCATGCAGCGTGCGCTGGAAAAGCGCCCGGTGAGTGTCGAGCGTCTTGAAGCCGCGCTGGCCCGGATCAAGCACAAGCTGCGCGCCACTGGCGAACGCGAAGTCAAATCGCTGGTTGTTGGTGAACTGGTCATGGGCGAGTTGCAAAAGCTCGACGAAGTGGCCTATATCCGCTTTGCCTCGGTCTATCGACGTTTCCAGGACTTGAACGAGTTCCGCGAAGAGATCGACCGTCTTGCCCGTGAGCCTTCCAAAGAATGATCCAGTCCACAGAACAATCGATTTTAGACACCCATTACATGGCGCGGGCCATCGAGCTGGCGCGCAACGGGCTGTACACCACCCACCCCAACCCCCGTGTCGGTTGCGTCATCGTACGTGACGGGCAGATCGTCGGCGAAGGCTGGCATGTGCGCACCGGCGAGCCCCATGCCGAAGTCCACGCCTTGCGCGCTGCGGGCGAGCTGGCGCGGGGCGCCACGGCCTATGTCACCCTTGAGCCGTGCAGCCATCATGGGCACACCCCACCGTGCGCCGAAGGGCTGATTAGCGCAGGTGTGGCGCGTGTGGTTGCAGCCATGCAGGACCCCAACCCGGAAGTTGCCGGGCGTGGCCTCAAGCGTTTGGCCGATGCCGGTATTGAAGTGCGCAGTGGTGTGCTGGAAGCCGATGCCCGGGCGTTGAACCCTGGTTTTCTCAAGCGCATGGAACACGGCCTGCCGTTTGTACGGGTCAAAATGGCCATGAGCCTTGATGGCCGCACCGCGATGGCCAACGGCGAAAGCCAGTGGATCACCGGGCCAGAAGCGCGCTCGGCGGTGCAGCGCTTGCGGGCCCAGGCCAGTGTGGTGCTGACGGGTGCGGATACCGTGCTGGCCGATGGCGCCCGCCTGACCGTGCGCGGCCCTGAACTGGGCCTGAGCCCCGAGCTGACCGCGCTGGCGCTCAGTCGTCCGCCGTTGCGGGTGTTGATCGACGGGCGTTTGCGGGTGCCGCTGGATGCACCGTTCTTCAAGGCCGGGCCAGCGCTGGTTGCCACCTGCGTGTCGCCTGCCGAGCAATACCGTACCGGGCCCGAGTGCCTGGTGATCCACGGCGCCAATGGCCAGGTCGACCTGCGCAAGTTGTTGCAGGCGCTGGCCGCCCGCGGTGTCAACGAAGTGCTGGTGGAGGCCGGGCCGCGTCTGGCGGGGGCCTTTGCCGAGCAGGGGTTGGTGGATGAATACCAGATATTTGTCGCGGCCAAGTTTTTGGGCTCTACGGCGCGGCCATTACTGGAGCTGCCGCTGACCCATATGAGCGAAGCGCCATTGCTCAAAATTACCGACATGCGCGCGGTAGGCGATGACTGGCGAGTCACTGCCATACCTGTGCCGTCAGCGAGCGTATAATTCTCAGCCTTCGTGTTACGCAGGCTTTGTTCTCAAGGGGAACGCCATGTTTACCGGCATCATTGAATCCATCGGCAGCATCCGTGCATTGACCCCCAAGGGCGGTGATGTGCGAGTTTCCATCGACACCGGCAAGCTCGACCTGAGCGACGTCAAACTCGGCGACAGTATCGCCATCAATGGCGTGTGCCTGACCGCCGTTGAGCTGTCGGGCAACGGCTTTGCCGCTGACGTCAGCCGCGAGACCCTCGATTGCACCGCGTTCAACGACTTGAAAAGCGGCAGCCGGGTCAACCTGGAAAAGGCCCTGACCCCGACCACGCGCCTGGGCGGTCATCTGGTCAGCGGCCACGTTGATGGCGTGGGCGAGGTGATCTCCCGTGAGGAGAACGCCCGTGCCATCGAGTTCCGCATCCGTGCACCCAAAGAACTGGCCAAGTACATTGCCCATAAAGGCTCGATCACGGTCGACGGCACCAGCCTGACGGTGAACGCGGTCAATGGCGCCGAGTTCTCGCTGACCATCATTCCGCACACCCTGAGCGAAACCATCATGGGGGACTACCGTCCGGGTCGCCGGGTCAACCTCGAGGTCGATTTGCTGGCGCGCTACCTTGAGCGTTTGCTGCTGGGTGACAAAGCTGCCGAGCCGACCTCGGGTGGCATCAGCGAAAGTTTTCTGGCCGCCAACGGCTTTCTCAAATCCTGACGTAAGGGGGTGCCGCGTGGCGCTCAACAGCATCGAAGAACTGGTTGAAGATATCCGCCAAGGCAAGATGGTCATCCTTATGGATGACGAAGACCGCGAGAACGAAGGCGACCTGATCATGGCCGCCGAGTGTTGTCAGGCCGAGCACATCAACTTTATGGCGCGCTTTGCCCGTGGCCTGATCTGCATGCCGATGAGCCGCGAGCGTTGCGAACTGCTCAAGCTGCCGTTGATGGCACCGCGCAACGGTTCCGGTTTTGGCACCAAGTTCACGGTCTCGATTGAAGCCGCTACCGGTGTGACCACCGGCATTTCGGCGGCTGATCGTGCCCGCACGGTACAAGCCGCTGCTGCAAAAGACGCCAAGGCTGAAGACATCGTCAGCCCCGGCCACATCTTCCCGCTGATGGCACAAGCCGGTGGCACCCTGGCCCGTGCAGGGCACACCGAAGCGGCGTGCGACCTGGCGCGCATGGCCGGGTTCGAGCCAAGCGGAGTGATCTGCGAAGTGATGAACGACGATGGCACCATGGCCCGTCGCCCTGAACTGGAAGCTTTCGCGGCCGAGCACGGCATCAAGATCGGCACCATTGCCGACCTGATCCACTACCGCATGATTCACGAACGTACCGTTCAGCGGATTGCCGAGCAGCCACTGGACAGCGAGCTGGGCCAATTCAATTTGGTGACCTATCGTGATTCAGTCGAAGGCGATGTGCATATGGCACTGACCCTGGGCAAGATCTGCGCCGAAGAACCGACTCTGGTGCGCGTGCATAACATGGACCCGCTGCGCGACCTGCTGATGGTCAAGCAGCCCGGCCGCTGGAGCCTGCGCGCCGCCATGAGCGCGGTGGCTGAGGCCGGCAGCGGTGTGGTGCTGTTGCTCGGTCACCCCCTGGATGGCGATGTATTGCTGGCCAATATCCGCGAAACGGCAGACCACGCGCCGGTGAAAAAACCGACCACCTACAGCATCGTCGGTGCCGGTTCGCAGATCCTGCGTGACCTCGGTGTACGCAAAATGCGCCTGATGAGTTCACCAATGAAGTTCAATGCCATATCCGGTTTCGATCTGGAAGTTGTAGAATACGTGCCCTCCGAATAAAGACCGGTCGTGTCCAGTCCGAATTCGTGGCCCAATATCCTAAAGAGCGCATGCAAATGCGCTCTGGCTCTTTAATACGAGACATACCGAATGCCCCTGAAGACCATCGAAGGTACCTTCATCGCCCCCAAAGGTCGCTACGCACTCGTAGTTGGCCGTTTCAACAGCTTCGTCGTCGAAAGCCTGGTGAGTGGTGCCGTTGATGCCCTGGTTCGCCACGGTGTGAACGAAAGCGACATCACCATCATCCGCGCACCTGGCGCGTTTGAAATCCCGCTGGTCGCGCAAAAAGTTGCCCAGCGCAACGAATTCGCCGCCATCATCGCCCTGGGCGCCGTGATTCGTGGCGGTACTCCGCATTTCGAATACGTTGCTGGCGAGTGCACCAAGGGCTTGTCCCAAGTGTCCATGCAGTTCGGCGTACCGGTTGCCTTCGGCGTGCTGACCGTTGACTCGATTGAACAAGCCATCGAGCGCTCGGGCACCAAAGCTGGCAACAAAGGCGCAGAAGCTGCCTTGTCCGCCCTTGAAATGGTTAGCCTGTTGGCACAGTTGGAGGCCAAGTGATTTCCGACGAAAGCGATCGTTTCAACCCGCGCGACCCGAAACCTGCGGACGCTGGCAAGCCTTCCAAGAGCGCCAAGCGCCGTGAAGCGCGTCAACTCGCAACTCAGGCCCTGTACCAATGGCACATGGCCAAGCAGTCGCTGAACGAAATCGAAGCGCAATTCCGCGTCGATAACGACTTCTCCGACGTTGATGCTGCCTACTTCCGTGAAATCCTGCACGGCGTGCCTGCGCACAAAGGCGAGATCGATGCTGCCCTGGTTCCGTGCCTGGACATCACCATCGAAGAACTCGATCCGGTTGAGCTGTCTGTTCTGCGCCTGTCCACCTGGGAGCTGATCAAGCGTGTTGACGTGCCTTACCGCGTTGTGATCAACGAAGGCATCGAGCTGGCGAAAGTGTTCGGCTCCACCGACGGCCACAAGTTCGTCAACGGTGTGCTCGACAAATTGGCGCCACGCCTGCGTGAAGCTGAAGTAAAGGCTTACAAGCGCTAAACCGCGCTGTCGGCCATGGGCGAGTTTGAGCTGATCCGCAACTTCTTCGCTGCCGCGCCCTGTGCGCAGGGCGGCGAGGGTGTTGCCCTGGGTATTGGCGACGACTGCGCCCTGCTGGATGTTCCCTTCGGGGAACAGCTGGCGATTTCCACCGACACCCTGGTAGCCGGGGTGCACTTCGCAGATCCCTGCGACCCTTTCCTGCTCGGTCAGCGTTCGCTGGCAGTGGCGGCCAGTGATTTGGCGGCCATGGGCGCAACTCCTGTCGCATTTACCCTTGCCCTGACCCTGCCGACGTTTGACGCCGAGTGGCTGCAAACCTATGCCCGTGGTTTGAACCTGATGGCCCAGACCTGTGGCCTGCGCCTTATCGGTGGCGACACCACGCGCGGGCCATTGTGTCTGACCCTTACAGTTTTCGGGCGAGTGCCCACGGGCCATGCCCTGACCCGCAGCGGCGCGCGCCCCGGTGACCTGCTGTGTGTGGGTGGCGAGCTGGGCAATGCGGCCGGGGCGTTGCCGTTGGTGCTGGGGCAGCGCACCGCGGCATCGATGATCGGCGAACCGTTGCTGGCCCATTACTGGTCGCCACAACCGCAGTTGGCGCTGGGCCAGGCCCTGCGTGGTAAAGCCACCTCGGCGCTGGATATTTCCGATGGCCTGCTGGCCGATTGCGGGCATATCGCGGCGGCGTCGAAGGTGGGGCTGGCGATTGAACTCGACCGGGTGCCGGTCTCGCTGGCGCTGGAAGAGTTCCTGGGCGAGGCGGGAGCGCAACAGGCAGCGTTGAGCGGCGGGGATGACTATGTACTGGCGTTTACCTTGCCTGAGGTTGAGGTGCCGACCCTGCTGGCCGATGGCTGGCCTATCCATGTGATTGGTCGCGTGGTTGAAGGGCAGGGCGTCACGCTGCTGGATGACGAAGGCCTGGACATTACTCCGGCAGTCCACGGCTATCAGCATTTTCGTGCGTGACCCTGTGGGAGCGGGCTTGCTCGCGATGGCAGCGCCACGTTCAGCCTGATACACCGCATCGCCTGTTTCGCGAGCAAGCCCGCTCCCACGGGGCCTGTGTAGCGTAAGTCATCAAACTTTTAGATATTTATCCTCGGTAATTCAGCCTAAGCGTCTGTAGGAACCTCCTGTTACAATGTCGCCTCTGCGAATTTCCAGTACTCAAACTGATCAGGAGCACACGGTGCCTGTCGTTTTCGTTGCCGCTTGCAAATTACCCACCCCCTTTGCCGAGTTCACTATGCATGGCTTCCTTGAGAAGGCCACGGGTCGTGAACACGTTGTGCTCAGTTTGGGCGACGTTACAGACGGTGCGCCGGTTCTGGGGCGTGTGCATTCCGAATGCCTGACCGGTGACGCCCTGTTCAGCCAGCGCTGCGACTGCGGCTCGCAGCTTGAAGCCGCCTTGCAGGCCATTGCCCGCGAAGGTCGTGGCGTATTGCTGTACCTGCGTCAGGAAGGCCGTGGCATCGGCTTGCTCAACAAAATCCGTGCCTACGAGTTGCAAGATGGCGGCGCCGATACCGTTGAAGCCAACGAGCGCCTCGGCTTTGCCGCCGACCAGCGCGATTACGCCATTTGCCTGCCGATGCTGGAGCACGTAGGCGTGCATTCGCTGCGCCTGATGACCAACAATCCGCGCAAGGTCAAAGCCCTGACTGACATGGGCATCACCGTGGCCGAGCGTGTGCCGCTGCACACCGGGCACAACCCGCACAACAAGCTGTACCTGGCGACCAAAGCCAACAAGCTAGGGCACATGATGGGTAACCAGCATCAGAGCGAGGCTGACCCGGCATGACCCGTGGCCAGCGTCGTCGGCGCCTGAGTTTCAGTTGGTGGCAACAGCTGCTGCTGACCCTGCTGCCTCTGGTGCTGGTCTGCTGGTTTTTCGGCAGCGCCGAGCCGTTGCTGCCTGAGTTGGCAATGCCGTTATTTATTGCGGGCGTGGCTTCGATGTTCGTCACCCTGCGCACGTTCGGGCCTTACAAACATGGCCTGATCAATCTGCAGAAAGCCCTCGACACCCCACAGGAACCTGCAGCTTGGGATGAGTTGGCGCGTGCACGTCAGCGGTCCCTGCTGGCGGCGGGGCTGCCCACCTGGATTGCCACGCTGGCGGTGTTTGTCGGGCTTGAAGGCGTACCGCTATTGCTGCTGGTACTGTCAACGCTGGTGCTGTTTTACCTCTATCGCGTCCCCCGCCAGGTAGGCTGATGCGCGTCTGGCTGGCAGCTCTGTTGCTGACTGTCAGCTTTTCTGCCCAGGCTGTCAGCCGCGTGGTGAGCCTGTCACCGTCCCTTTCTGAAATGGTTGTCGAACTCGGCGCCGCCGATTTGCTGGTAGGGCGTCTGGAAGCAGGGGAGCCGTTACCTGAGCTTGCCGGCGTGCCTTCTGTGGGCCGCTACGGGCAACTGGACATGGAGCGTCTGCTCAGCCTGCAACCCGACCTGCTTTTGCTTTGGCCAGGCAGTGTGGGTGTTGCCCAGCGCGAGCAATTGCGTAACCTGAATATCCCCACCTTCACCGCCGAACCGGCAAGCCTCGATCAACTGGCCGATCAGGTTGAAACCCTGGCCATCGCCCTGGGTCGCCCGCAGCGTGGAAGGGAGCAGGCAACGCAACTGCGCCAACGTCTGGCACAACTGCGTGAACAGTACCGGACTGACGTGCCTGTGCGGGTGTTTTATCAGGTGTGGGATCAGCCGCTGTACACCATCGGCGGCGGGCAAATCATCAGTGATGCGCTGGCAGTGTGCGGGGCAAGCAATATGTTTGACGACCTCAAACTGCCGGCGCCGCAGGTTGGTATAGAGTCTGTGTTACAGCGTAATCCTGAGGTGATTATCGCCGGCACCCAGGCGCAGCTGGATGCCTGGAAAGCCTGGCCGCAGATCGATGCGGTCAAGCATGGGCGTTTGCTGCTATTGGCCGACAAGGGCCTGGAGCGTCCGAGCGGGCAGATGCTGGAAGCGACGGCCAGATTGTGTGAGCAATTACAGAGATAAAAATTATCTGTGGGAGCGGGCTTGCTCGCGATGCAGGTGATGCGCAGTGTCAGGTAAGTCGCGGTGATGCTATCGCGAGCCATCCCGCGCCCACAGGTTTAGAACGTCGGCGTCCAGGTAATTGCCAGCTGCAGCGAGCGCCGTTCTTCGCGGTAGCCATAGTAGTTGCCGTCATAGCTGTACAGCGCGCGGGTGAAGCTTTTGTCCAGCAGGTTATCGACCTTCAGGTCGAGCCGCACTTCTGAGCTGGCCTGCCAGTTGCCGCGTAATCCCAGCAAGCCATAACCGCCAACGGGCTGCTTGTTGTCTTCATCATTGAAGCTGCTGCTCACCGCTTGCCAGCTGGCGCCGACACCTACCTTGTCAAATTGCCGATCCAGATCCAGGCTCAAGGTACGGCGTGCGCGTCGGCTCAGGGTATGGCCGGTATCACGATCGCGCGGGTCAATAATCGCGATACCCAGGCTGCTCTGCCAGCCGAACCATTCTTGCTGCAACGCGCTTTCGAAACCGGTGATCCGTGCTGCGCCGATGTTCTGCTGAATAAAGTCGGCATCGGCCACAATCGCGTCGCGAATATCGGTGCGATACAGCGAGGTTTCCAGGCGACTGGTCTCACTTAGCTGACTGCGCCATTGCAGCTCGTAGCTTTTTGAGTATTCCGGCTTGAGATCGGGATTGCCGAACTGCGGGTAGTACAAGTCATTGAACGTCGGTGCGCGAAACCCTTCACTGTAAGTCAGCATAACGTCGTTGTCGGCGTTCAGCGGCACCGTCAGGCTGGCGCTCCAGGTGTTGTGGCTGCCAAATTGCTGGTTCTGGTCGTGACGCAGGCCCAGCTCGGTCGAGAAGTACTCGCCGTGGAAGCGGTGCTGAACAAACGCGGCGCGGTTCCAGCGGCTGTCTTCCTCGAAAACGGTGCTGCTGCGTACCCGGTCTTGATAGGCGTCGGCGCCGAGGATCAGGCTGTTTTGATCGTCCAGCGTCAGGTTGTTCTGCCAGTTCAGCGAGTCGCGATAGGTGTTGAAGCTGTAGATCTCGGCGCTGAGTTTGTCCCGGGTTTTTTCACGGTTTTCGCTGTGGCCCAGCTCCAGGCGCGAGTTCCAGCGTTCGTTCAGTTGCGCGTCGATAAAACTGCCGACGCTGCTGATATCAAAATCGCTGTAGAGCTGTTGGCCACTGACAGTCTGGGTCTGCGGGTCCCAGCGCCCGAACGAATTGTCGAGTTCGGTCTTGCCGACGTTTTTCATGGCCGTCAGGCCAATTTCAAGCTCTTGGTTCAGGTAGTGGCTCAGGTTCAGGCTCAGTGACTTGTTGCGATAGGCGTCGTGGTCGCTGTCGCTGGGGAAGGATTCGTGGGTGCGGTTGATCCCGGCGGTTTGTTCCAGGCTGCCACTGAGGTTGTAGCGCGTTTGCCCGTCGCCACCGGAGATGCCCAGGCTGTTTTGCGAGCTGCCATAACTGCCCACTGCACTATGCAGGCGAAGCTGCGGGGCTTGATCGGCACCGCGTCGGGTGAAAATCTGGATCACACCGCCAATCGCATCGCTGCCGTAGATCACCGAGCGCGAGCCGCGCAGCACTTCAACCCGCTCGATCTGATCGATATTGAGGTACTGCAGATTGCTGTCGGCCGAAGTGGCATTGGCCATGCGCTGGCCGTCGACCAGCACCAGGCTTTGCGCCGACTTGGTGCCGCGAATGTAAATCCCCGGCAAACCGCCGCGTCCACCGCTGCGGGCCACTTGTACACCGGGTACCCGGCCGAGCAAGTCGGTCAGGCTGGTGGGTTGCAGGCGGTCGATATCGTCACGGGTGAACACGCTGTTGGCGCTTGTGCTGTCCGAGCGAGCCTCGACCTGGCGATTGCCGGTGATCAGGATCTGCGGGAGTTTGAGCGCATCTTCGCGCTCCAGCGGCTCTGCAAGCAAAGGGCAGGCGGGGATAAAACCGAGGATCAGGGCAAGACGAAGGCGTTTCATGGTGTCTCAACAGGGTGTTGGGCGGACCGTAGCAGCTGCCGTAGGAACGAGGCTGCGTTCGGTGGCGTAGCCACCGTAAACCATGCCTCGCGGTGTATCAGTATCACCGAGGGGGGCGGATTTACGATCGCTTCGCAATCGAACGCAGCCTGCGGCAGCTGCTACGAAATCGCGCAGACCAAGTGGCTCAGAGCCCCAGGAGTTCCATGCGCTGACGTACCGAGGCTTCGATACCTGCCGCATCCAGGCCGCATTCGGCCAGCATCTGGCTCGGTTTGGCATGTTCGACGTAAATATCCGGCAAGCCCAGGTGCAGCACAGACTTGAGCACGTTTTCACGGGCCAGGAACTCGCTGACGCCGGCGCCTGCGCCGCCCATGACAGCGTTCTCTTCGATGGTCACCAGCAGCTCATGGCTGGCAGCCATTTCGCGAACCAGCTCTTCATCCATCGGCTTGACGAAGCGCATGTCGACCACGGTGGCGTCGATTTTTTCTGCCACTTGCAGGGCTTCTGCCAGTTGCACGCCGAATACCAGCATGGCGACTTTCGAACCCTGGCGACGAATCACGCCCTTGCCGATTTCCAGCGGCTCGAGGTTTTTTTCGATCACTGCGTTCGGGCCTGTGCCGCGAGGGTAACGCACTGCCGCCGGGCCGTTGTACAGGTGGCCGGTGGTGAGCATTTTGCGCAGTTCGTTCTCATCGCTCGGGGTCATGATAAGCATGCCCGGGATGCAGCGCAGGAACGACAGATCGAAGCTGCCTGCGTGGGTCGGGCCGTCTTCGCCCACCAGGCCGGCACGGTCGATGGCGAACAGCACGTCAAGATTCTGCACCGCGACGTCATGCACCAGCTGGTCGTAACCGCGCTGCAGGAACGTCGAGTAAATTGCCACTACCGGCTTGGAGCCTTCGCAGGCCATGCCGGCAGCAAAGGTCACGGCATGTTGCTCTGCAATCGCCACGTCGAAATAGCGCTTTGGATACCGCTCGCTGAACGCAATCAGATCCGAGCCTTCTTTCATGGCCGGGGTGATGCCCACCAGGCGCTCATCGGCAGCGGCCATGTCGCACAGCCACTCGCCAAACACGGCGGAGTACTTGGGCCCGCTGGGTGCCTTCGGTGCAGCTTTCGGAGCATTGAGCGGTTCGAGCTTGGTGATGGCGTGATAGCCGATCGGGTCCGCTTCGGCCGGAGCGAAGCCCTTGCCTTTTTTGGTGACGATATGCAGAAACTGCGGCCCTTTGAGGTCGCGCATATTGCGCAGCGTCGCGATCAGGGTCGGCAGGTCGTGGCCATCGATCGGGCCGATATAGTTCCAGCCCAACTCTTCGAACAGGGTGCCGGGTACCAGCATGCCCTTGGCGTATTCTTCTGTGCGTCGCGCAATTTCCCACGCGCCAGGCAGACGCGAGAGCACCTTTTTGCTGCCTTCGCGCATGCTTGCATAGGTGCGGCTCGACAGGATCTTGGCCAGGTAGTTGGACAAACCACCAACATTGCGCGAGATCGACATGTCGTTGTCGTTGAGGATCACCAGCATGTTGGCGTCGACTTCGGGGGCGTGGTTCAACGCCTCAAACGCCATGCCCGCAGTCAATGCGCCGTCACCGATCACGGCAATCGCCTTGCGCTCGCTTTTTTGCAGGCGGGCGGCAATGGCCATGCCCAGCGCTGCGCTGATCGAGGTGCTGGAGTGGCCGACACCAAAGGTGTCGTACTCGCTCTCGGCACGACGCGGGAAAGCGGCAATGCCGTCTTTCTGACGCAACGTTGCCATCTGCTCGCGACGGCCCGTGAGGATTTTATGCGGATACGCCTGATGGCCCACGTCCCACACCAGCCGGTCGTCCGGGGTGTCGAACACGTAGTGCAACGCGATGGTCAGCTCAATGACACCCAGGCCGGCACCGAAATGCCCGCCCGTCTGGCCGACGGTATAGAGCAATTCCAGGCGCAACTCATCGGCCAGGGTTTCCAGCTCGGCTTCTGCCAGGCGGCGCAGGCCCGCAGGCGTGCCTGCCCGGTCAAGCAGGGGCGTAGTCGGACGGTTGCGGGGAATCTCTTGAAACGTCGTTGGCATCAGGCGAATCGTTATAGGTATAAGAAGAGGCGGCAGTTTACCTTATGGAACGTAAGCTGCCCACGCAGTCTGGCATTCGTTCGTAAGACCTTGGCATTAGAGCTGTCAGAAAACGTTACTGAGCAGCGCCCTTTAGTGGCGTCGCTCAACGATATAACGTGCCAGTTCACGCAGCGGTTCGGCGGCTGCATCAAAATGTCGCAGGGCGTTGAGCGCCTGGTCGCGCAGCTCAAGCGCATAGCCTTTGGCCTGCTCCAGCCCCATCAGGGCGGGGTAGGTCGGTTTGTCCCGTGCTATGTCGGCCCCCTGGCGTTTGCCCAGAGTTGCGGTATCGCTTTCAACATCCAGAATGTCGTCCTGAACCTGAAACGCCAGGCCAATGGCCCGTGCATAAACGCTCAGTGCGTGCAGGTTGTCTTCGTTTGCATGACCGCTGGCCAGGGCGCCCAGTTGCACGCTGGCTTCGATCAGGGCGCCGGTCTTGTGCCGGTGCATGTATTCCAGCGCGGCCTGGTCAAGCTTGAGCCCCACCGAACCGAGGTCGATCGCTTGCCCGCCGACCATGCCCGCCGGGCCTGCAGCAAAAGCCAGGGCCGTGACCATGCGCAAACGGGTGTCGGCGTCCAGGTTGCTCAGGCGCGGGTCGAGCAAAGCGCTGAACGCCAGGCTTTGCAGGCCGTCGCCCGCCAGAATGGCGCAGGCTTCGTCGAACGCTTTGTGGGTGGTTGGCTGGCCGCGACGCAGATCGTCATCGTCCATTGCGGGCAAGTCGTCGTGCACCAGCGAATAGGCGTGGATCAATTCCACGGCACAGGCCGCGCCATTGGCTTGCTCAGGTGTACTGCCGAGGGCTTCGCAGGCGGCATAGGCCAGCAGCGGGCGAACCCGTTTGCCGCCATTCATGACGCTGTAGCGCATGGCCTCATAAAGACGGGCCAGCTCGGGAGCCGGAGCGACAAACAGGCTTTCAAGCGCCGCATTGACACGGGCCTGGCTGCTGATCTGGTAAGCATCAATCATTCGGACTGTTCCGCATCAAAAGGCTCTTGTGCCAGCTCACCGTCACGCTCAAGCAGGATCTGTACTTTCTGCTCGGCCTGGGCCAGTGCGCCCTGGCAATCACGGGTCAGGCGGATGCCTTGTTCGAAGGCGGTCAGGGAATCTTCCAGCGACAGCTCGCCATTTTCCAGACGCTCGACCAGTGTTTGCAGGTCAGCGAGTGACTGTTCGAAATCCGGGGAAGCTTTTTTGCGGGCCATGGCGGCATTCTCGGTAGGCGTTAAAACCGGCTGACACTAGCAGACGGCGGGTTTTGGGGCAAATCGACAGGGCGCCCATGTATCCAGGTGAGGGGGTTTTCACTTGTCGCTACTAAACGAGTGGGTGGCAGCCGTACGCAGGTTAGTCGACCGGTGCATCCGGAACCCGGCGCGCCACAAGGGCGCCCTGCGCACGGCCACCATAAAACGCAGGCCGTAAAAAGCACCTTGCGGAGGTGTTGCCTTGCGCCGGATTACAGATCGGGCGACTAAACCCGACCGCTGATTTTGCAGCGATGGCCCGAGACTATTTCCCGAAATTGGCAGGCGCAAGCGAACGGGATTTTTCTCGGAAGTTTCACGAGAATGAAAGCGAAGTGTCGTACGAAAAGACCGAATTTAAAGGCTTATGTTGTGTGCCCTGCCAGCGATTGGATCTGTGCACTGCAGATGTTTCGAGCACGCTGGCGTGGTCACGAGAGAAAAAGCCATGAGTGAAACTCCTGTTGGTTTGAGTGCGCAGCCCGAGGGCTACAGTGACTGGTTGAGCGATCTTAAAGGCCGCATTCATGGCGCCCAGCAGCGCGCCACGTTGGCGGTGAACCGCGAGCTGGTACTGCTGTACTGGCAAATCGGTCACGACATTTTGACCCGCCAGACACAGCAAGGTTGGGGCACGAAAGTGATTGAGCGTCTGGCGCTGGATCTGCGCGCAGCCTTCCCGCACATGAAAGGTTTCTCGCCACGCAACCTCAAATATATGCGTGCCTTTGCCCAGGCATGGCCTGATACGGCAATTGTGCAGCAGGCTGTTGCACAATTGCCTTGGGGGCACAATCTGGTGCTGCTGGACAAACTCCCCGGCCCAGAAACCCGCCGCTGGTATGCGGCCAAGGCCATCGAACACAACTGGTCGCGAAATACGCTGGTCATGCAGATCGAGGGTCGTTTACTGGAGCGCAGTGGCAAGGCCGTGAGCAATTTTGAAAACTTCTTGCCCAAACCCCAGTCCGATTTGGCCCGTGAATCGTTGAAAGATCCTTACCGTTTCGACTTTCTTGGCCTTGGCGCTGATGCGCATGAACGAGAGATAGAAACTGCTTTGGTCAGGCATGTCACCGACTTTTTGCTGGAGCTGGGCGCAGGTTTTGCCTTCGTCGGCAAACAAGTGCTTTTGAATGTGGGAGGTGACGAGTTTTTCATCGATCTGCTGTTCTACCACCTCAAGCTGCGCTGCTATGTAGTGGTTGAACTCAAGGCCGGTAAATTCAAACCGGAGCACCTTGGGCAGTTGGGTTTTTATCTGGCCGCCGTGGATGGGCAGGTCAAGGATCCCCAGGACAGCCCCACCATCGGCCTGTTGCTGTGCTCCAGCAAGAACAAGGTGGTGGCCGAGTACGCCTTGCGCGATAACACCCGGCCCATCGGCGTGGCCGAGTACCAGTTGGTAGAGTCACTGCCAGCAGAGTTGCAGACCAGTTTGCCCAGCATCGAACAGATCGAACGCGAACTGGCGGGTGATGGCGTCGCTATCGAGGAGTGTCGAGTGAACGAGGATTATTTCAGGCATTAAAAAGCCGGCTTGTGGCCGGCTTCTCGGGGGCGGGTTTGGCTTATTTTTGGTAAGCCGTACTCGCCTTCAATCGGGACATCCAGCGCGTTGTGGCTGGGTGTGGGGCGTAGCGGCTTTTTGCTGCCTGGCCCTGCATTCCGGCTCGCGTGCCGCGAGGGGGAGTGCACAAGTGCGACGAATCATACTGGGGTTTGAGTACTTTTCCCAGACCTAAGGTTATTCGTCCAGTTTGTAAGGCACTGGCGGGCGTCGCTGGCTAAGCGTGGACCACCAGAATACCCAGCCCAGTATCCGTATCTGCTGCGCATGGACTTCTGTTGCGTCAAAGACTTCGTCCGGATACTCCAGGCAGTTGTGGCTGCGGATGCGCAGGCCGTTGTTGGGCAGGCGGTAGAGGTATTTGATGCGCAGCATGCCATCCTGCTCGAGCGCGTAGATTTCACCGTCGACGATTTGGGTCAGGCTGCGGTCGATGGCGACTGTGGAACCATCCTGGATCCTGTGCGCCATGCTGTTGCCAATCATGGGTGCGCAAATGGCCTGGTCGGGGCTGACATCCAGGGCCTGCAGGGTCGAGCAACTGAGCCGCACGGTGCAATCAGGAATTTTCACCACATGGGTTTTGCCTGATCCGTCGGGGTGCAAGGTTTCGTTGTAGAAGGGCGCGTCAATATCGCAGGCATTAGCCGGTTTGGGCTGTCCGGTCTGGGCAGGCGATTTTTCATCGTTGCTGCTGACAAGGCCCGGATGCTTGACGCCCTCGCCGGTACGTAGCCAGCGGCTGTTGACGCACAGCAGTTCGGCGATTTCGTCCAGGCGAGCCATCGGAATGCCCCGTTTGAACCAGTTGTTGACGTGCTGCGGCGTAACGCGGCGATTGGCTGCGAAGTCCGAAGCGGTTAAATGGCACTCCCGCAGGAGGGCTTTCAGGCGATCACCGGATGTATTCATGAACACAGAGTCTACGGGCAAGCCAAGCCTGTTTAAATAAACTAAGCGTTCAAAAAAAAACGGTAAAACCAGAAAATTCCTAGACTTGCAGCGATATTTCCTACTGGCATTGACTGGGCATTTTGCGCGCCGTAAACAGGCTGTTTTATTGCGTTTATGCAGGCATAAAAAAACCCCGGCGAGCCGAGGTTTTTTTAACCGCTTGCTTAGCCTTTGTAGGCCGCAACCGATTTGGTGATTTCGGCGCGGGCAGCTTCAGCATCGCCCCAACCTTCGATCTTCACCCATTTGCCTTTTTCGAGATCTTTGTAGTTCTCGAAGAAGTGCTGGATCTGCTGGATCAGCAGGGGTGGCAGGTCGGTGTACTCTTTCACGTCAACGTACAGCTGGGACAGTTTGTCGTGAGGCACTGCAACCACTTTGGCATCGCCGCCGCCGTCGTCAGTCATGTGCAGGATGCCAACCGGGCGAGCACGGATAACCGAGCCTGGAGCTACCGGGTAAGGGGTAACCACCAGCACGTCCAGCGGATCACCGTCGTCAGCCAGGGTGTTAGGGATAAAACCGTAGTTGGCCGGGTAGAACATCGGGGTGGCCATGAAGCGGTCAACGAACAGGCAATCGCTGTCTTTGTCGATTTCATATTTGATCGGCGCGTGGTTAGCCGGAATCTCGATAGCGACGTAGATGTCATTCGGCAGGTCTTTGCCAGCCGGAATCTTGCTGTAGCTCATTGGGCGGTGCCCCCGTTAGTAGGCCAGTTTGTTTGGCCGATTTGGCCAAAAAGTGGCGGCGATTATAGGCGTATTCCTATAAGGACGTCACCCTTGGGCGATCAGTGCTGCGCGCGGTATTCGGGGTGTTCGCTTTGCAGCTGCTTGAGGCGTGCCAGCGTGTCCTGACGATAAAACAGGCTCAGTTGTTGATAGACCAGCGGGTAGGCATGGTTCAACAGGTCGGGTGCGCTGAAAAAGTACTCGCTGGTGACCGCAAAGAACTCCGCCGGGTTTTCGGCGGCATAGGGGTCGATAGGCGCGTGGTCGGGGTTGTGGTGGTCGAGGTAGTGATTGAGATGGTCGTAGGCCTGTTGCATGGCTTGGGTCCAGTCACTGACATGCATGCTGCTGTGCAAGGGCGGCATGCCATTCGCGGCACCATTGAGCATGTCCAGCTTGTGCGCCAGTTCGTGGATGACCAGGTTGTAGCCTTCCCAGCCACCGCTGGCCAGAACGCCCGGCCATGCCAGAACGACCGGCCCATGCTGCCAGGCTTCACCGCTGTGATGGCCTTCCCATTCATGCTCTACACCGCTGGAATCGCGATGGCGCTGGGGGCTGACGAAGTCGTCGGGGTAGAGCACGATTTCGTGAAAGCCCTGGTACCAGTCCAGGTCACCCAGGTTGAGCAGCGGCAATTGCGCCTGAGCGGCCAGCAACAGCCGGCCCTCTTCGGTCAGCTCAACCCCGGGCATGGGGGTGAGGTGCTTGGCTTGCAGAAACAATACGCTGCTGTCGCGCAGCCATTTGTCCTGCTCGTCATTCAGCCCGTCGAGAATGCTCAGATGCTGGCGCACGTTGTGCCATACGTCAGGCGTTACCGGGTGCTGCGCAAGGATTCGCTGGCGCCGCCATTCACTTAGAGACCACATGGTGGTGTCTCCCGATCAGGCTTTGGCTTTGGCTGGAGTACGGCCCAGACGGCTGCGGATCACGCCAATAATCATCGGTACCAGCGACAGCAGAATGATGCCCACCACCAGCAGCGACAGGTTCTTCTTGATAAATGGCACATTGCCGAAGAAATAACCCAGAGTGACCAGGCCGCCAACCCACAGGATGGTACCGAATACGCTGAACATAAAGAAGCGCGGGTAGAACATGCGCGCCACACCGGCAACAAACGGAGCGAAGGTGCGGAAAATCGGCAGGAAACGGGCCATGGTTACGGTTTTACCGCCATGACGCTCATAGAAGTCGTGGGTTTTTTCCAGGTAGTCGCGACGGAAGATTTTCGAATTCGGGTTGCTGAACAAGCGCTCGCCTGCCGTTCGTCCGATAACGTAGTTGGTGCTGTCGCCCATGATCGCAGCCAGCATCAGCAAGCCTGCGAGCAGTACCGGGTCCATGCCGCCGCCGGCAGCTACGGCGCCCGCGATAAAGAGCAGCGAATCACCCGGCAAAAACGGCATGACCACCAGACCGGTTTCGCAAAAAATCACCAGAAACAGGATGGCGTAGATCCATGGCCCGTAATTGTTTACCAGCATGTCGAGGTACACATCGAGGTGCAGGATAATGTCGATCGGGTTGAAATCCATGTGAAGCACCTGTGTTGATGACCCGGCTCTGCAGGTCTGTGCGGGTAGGGATGCGTAGTTAACTACAACAATTGTAGTTTTTTCGTACTTTTTTGAAGAACCGGATTATACGGATTGAGACGAATTCTGCAGTGTGAGTTTGTAGCGAAGCGTGTATTGGTAGTCAAAAGCCGTAGCAGCAGCCTCGTTCCTTCGGCAGCTACTACGCAGAGTTAATCGCCCTTGAGCAGAAAGTTTTCGCTGGGCGCCTCGACATCCAGGGTCTGCACCTGGGCTTCATCCTTCAGATTCACTCCCGATAATTGCCGCCGGCAGGCTTCGCGCATCAGGTACGCCAGCCGATGAGCGGCCATGCCGTAGCTCAGGCCTTCAAGCCGTACATTGGAAATACAGTTGCGATACGCATCGGTCAGGCCGATTTTCGGCGCGTAGGTGAAGTACAGCCCCAGGCTGTCGGGGGAGCTGAGCCCGGGGCGTTCGCCGATCAACATCACCACCATGCGTGCGCCCAGCAGTTCGCCAATTTCGTCGGCCACGGCAACTCGCCCTTGCTCTACCAGAATCACCGGCGACAGCGACCAGCCTTCAGTCGTCGTGTGCTCTTCCATGCGTGCCAGGAAGGGCAAGGTGTGGCGATGCACGGCCAGTGCCGACAAACCATCCGCTACCACCACGGCGACATCGATGCCGCCGGGGTTGGCCGCTGCGTAGTCGCGCAATTGCTGCGCAGAGTCGTCGTTGAGCTTGCGTCCCAGATCCGGGCGTTGCAGGTAGCTATGGCGGTCAGCCGCGGCACTGTGCAACAGCAGACTCTCGCGCCCGCGCTCGGTTAACTGTGCACTCAGGCCGGGGTGATCAAACGGCAAATGCACCGCATCCCGGGCCTGGGCATGGGCGAATTGAAAGTCGAGCTGGGCCTGGGTCGGCATGCTGGTGCCGGTGCGTCCCAGGGCAATACGTGCGGGGGTCAGGCGGCGCAGTTCCAGCCACGGGTTAAGGTTGTCGGCCATGCCTAGCGTCCTCCCAAATGAGCCAGCGCCTGGCGAAATGCAGGTGGCAGCTGATGGCCGAACTCGATGCGGCCATCGTTCTGAGTAAAAATGCCCACCTTGCTGAGCCACTGTTCAAACTCCGGGGCGGGTTTTAACCCCAGGGTTTTGCGGGCATACAGGGCGTCATGGAACGACGTGGTCTGATAGTTGAGCATGATGTCGTCCGACCCCGGAATGCCCATGATGAAGTTGATCCCGGCCACCCCCAGCAATGTCAGCAGGGTGTCCATGTCGTCCTGGTCCGCTTCGGCATGGTTGGTGTAGCAGATATCACAGCCCATGGGCACACCCAGCAGCTTGCCGCAGAAGTGGTCCTCAAGGCCGGCGCGGATGATCTGCTTGCCGTTGTACAGGTACTCGGGGCCGATAAAACCGACCACGGTATTGACCAGAAACGGCTTGAAATGCCGTGCCACGGCGTAGGCGCGGGTTTCACAGGTTTGTTGATCCACGCCGAAATGGGCGTTGGCCGACAGCGCGCTGCCCTGACCTGTTTCGAAATACATCAGGTTATTGCCCAGAGTCCCGCGATTGAGGCTTAAACCTGCCTCGTAGCCTTCCTGCAGCACATTCAGGTTGATGCCAAAACTGGCGTTGGCGGCCTCGGTGCCGGCAATGGACTGAAATACCAGATCCAGCGGCACGCCGCGATTGATGGCTTCGATCGAGGTGGTGACGTGGGTCAGTACGCAGGACTGGGTGGGGATTTCATAGCGCTGGATGATGGCGTCGAGCATGTTCAGCAGGTCGCAGATCGAGGCAATGCTGTCAGTGGCCGGGTTGATGCCGATCATGGCATCGCCGTTGCCGTAGAGCAGCCCGTCGAGAATGCTGGCGGCAATGCCGGCCGGGTCATCGGTGGGGTGGTTGGGTTGCAGGCGTGTCGAAAGTCGGCCGCGCAGGCCCATGGTGCCGCGAAACCGGGTAACCACACGGATCTTTTGCGCGACCAGAATCAGGTCCTGTACGCGCATGATCTTCGACACGGCGGCGGCCATTTCCGGGGTCAGGCCCGGCGCCAGGGCCCGCAGGCTGTCCTCGCTGGCTGCGTCGCTGAGCAGCCAGTCGCGAAAGCCACCGACGGTCAGGTGGCTGACCGGAGCGAAGGCTTGAAGATCATGGCTGTCGATAATCAGCCGGGTGACCTCATCGGTCTCGTAGGGGATCAGAACTTCTTGCAGAAAATAGGCGAGCGGGATGTCAGCCAGCGCCATTTGCGCGGCCACCCGTTCGCCGTCGTTTTGCGCAGCCACGCCGGCCAGAAAATCCCCGGAACGGGCCGGGCCAGCCTTGGCCATTACATCTTTAAGGCTATCGAAACGGTAGGTCTGAGTGCCAACCGCATGTGAGAACGTTGCCATACAGGGTGCTCCATGACGCCAGACGCAAGGCGTCTGGCGGGATTCTCAGCGGTCAGTGCAAGGCTTTTTCGGCCTGTTGAATAGCCGCGAATTCCTCTTCCGGCGTACCGGCCACCAAATGGTGCCGACTGTAAAAAGCGAAGTAGGCAATTAATACTCCATAGATCACCGCAGCGCCAATCACCACCCGCGGGTCAACCAGGAAGCCGGCCACCACCGCGACACAGGCAAGCACCAAAGCAGTGCCCGAAGTGAAAATCCCGCCCGGCGTGCGATACGGGCGCTCCATTTTAGGGCGGCGAATACGCAGGGTGATATGCGCGGCCATCATCAGCACATAGGAAATGGTCGCGCCAAATACCGCCACCAGAATCAGCAAGTCGCCCTGGCCGGTCAGTGACAGACCAAAACCGATAATGCCGGGAATGATCAAGGCCAGCACCGGCGCCTTGCTCTTGTTGGTTTCGGACAGTTTGCGCGGCAAATAGCCGGCGCGGGACAAGGCGAAGATCTGACGTGAATAGGCGTAAATGATCGAGAAGAAGCTGGCAATCAAACCGGCCAGGCCCACCAGGTTCACAAAGCCGCCCATCCAGGTCGAGCCGCCATACGCCTTGCTCAGGGCTTCGACCAGCGGATTACCCGATGCCATCAAGTGGTGCGCGCCGGCGCCGCCCGGGCCGATCACCAGAATCAGCAGGGCAAAGGTGGCCAGAACCAGCATGGCGCCGATCAGCCCGCGAGGCAGGTCACGCTTGGGGTTCTTGGTTTCTTCAGCAGCCAGCGGCACGCCTTCGACAGCGAGGAAAAACCAGATCGCATAAGGGATGGCTGCCCAGACACCGACATAACCGAAGGGCAGAAATGCGCTGGCGCCCTTGGCCTCGGTGACCGGGATATCCAGCAGGTTGGCGACGCTGAAGTGCGGCACCATCGCGACCAGAAACACCCCCAGGGCAATGGCCGCCACGGCGGTGATGATGAACATCAGCTTGAGCGCTTCCCCGACCCCGAAAATATGGATGCCGATAAAGATGATGTAGAACGCCAGGTAGATCATCCAGCCGCCAATACCGAACAGCGACTCGCAATAGGCGCCGATAAAACAGGCAATCGCGGCAGGGGCGATGGCATATTCAATCAGGATCGCCGTACCGGTGAGGAACCCGCCCCAGGGCCCGAAAGCACTGCGGGCAAAGCCGTAGCCGCCACCGGCAGTGGGGATCATCGAGGACAGTTCGGCCAGTGAAAAGCACATGCACAAGTACATGGTGGCCATCAGCAATGTGGCGATAAACATTCCGCCCCAGCCGCCCTGGGCCAGGCCGAAGTTCCAGCCGGCGTAGTCGCCGGAAATCACATAGGCCACGCCCAGGCCCACCAGCAGGACCCAGCCGGCAGCGCCTTTTTTCAGTTCACGTTGTTGGAAATAATCGGAGCCGACTTTTTCGAAATCGACAGAGGACGCCGCCGCAGCGGCAGTAGGTTCGCTAGGCATGGGAATTCACCTGTTCTTTTATAGTTTGAGAAAATATGACAGGGAGATAAGCAAGAGCTAGGCCAGAAGGCCCGGTGTAGAGCTATTGATGCTAGTTTGTGGGAGCGGGCTTGCTCGCGATGCAGGCGCTGCGGTCGTTCAGTACAGCGCAGCGATCCTTTCGCGAGCAAACCCGCTCCTACAGGGTTCTGGGTTAGAAGAAACCCAGCGGGTTGATGTCGTAGCTCACCAGCAGGTTTTTGGTCTGTTGGTAGTGGTCGAGCATCATTTTGTGGGTTTCACGGCCGACGCCGGATTTTTTGTACCCGCCGAACGCGGCGTGTGCCGGGTAGAGGTGGTAACAGTTGGTCCACACGCGACCCGCCTTGATGGCACGGCCCATGCGATAGGCGCGGTTGATGTCACGGGTCCACAGGCCGGCGCCGAGGCCAAACTCGGTGTCGTTGGCAATCGCCAGCGCTTCGGCTTCGTCCTTGAAGGTGGTGATGCTGACCACCGGGCCAAAGATTTCTTCCTGGAAGACGCGCATTTTGTTGGTGCCCTTGAGCAGGGTCGGCTGGATGTAATAGCCGGTTGCCAGATCGCCTTCGAGCTTGGCTACGGCACCGCCGGTCAGTAGTTCAGCGCCTTCGTTCCTGGCAATTTCAAGGTAGGACAGGATCTTGTCGAATTGCTGCTCGGAGGCCTGGGCGCCGACCATGGTGTCGGTGTCCAGCGGGTCTCCACGCTTGATTGCCTCGACCTTGCGCATCACCACTTTCATAAAGTCGTCGTAGATCGACTCCTGCACCAGCGCCCGCGACGGGCAGGTGCACACTTCGCCCTGGTTGAAGAATGCCAGCACCAGACCTTCAGCGGCTTTTTCAATAAAGGCCGGCTCGGCCTGCATGATGTCTTCAAAGAAGATGTTTGGCGACTTGCCACCCAGTTCCACGGTCGACGGGATGATGTTCTCGGCGGCACATTTCATGATGTGAGCGCCTACAGGTGTGGAGCCAGTGAAGGCGATCTTGGCAATGCGTTTGCTGGTAGCCAGCGCTTCGCCTGCTTCTTTACCGAACCCCTGCACGACGTTGAGGACGCCAGGTGGCAGCAGGTCGCCGATCAGCTCCATAAAAACGGTGATGCTCAGCGGCGTTTGTTCAGCCGGTTTGAGCACGATGCAGTTGCCCGCCGCCAGTGCAGGGGCAAGTTTCCAGGCGGCCATCAGCAGCGGGAAGTTCCACGGAATGATCTGCCCGACCACGCCCAGCGGTTCGTGGATGTGATACGCCACGGTATTGCCGTCAATTTCGGCGGCGCTGCCTTCTTGAGCGCGGATGCAGCCGGCGTAGTAACGGAAATGATCCGCGGCCAGCGGCACGTCGGCGTTCAGGGTTTCGCGTACGGCTTTGCCGTTGTCCCAGGTTTCGGTAATGGCCAGCAGTTCGAGGTTTTGCTCAATGCGGTCAGCAATCTTCAGCAACACCAGCGAACGTGCCTGCACTGAGGTCGCGCCCCAGGCATCAGCAGCGGCGTGGGCAGCGTCGAGGGCTTTTTCGATGTCTTCGGCAGTAGAACGCGGGAATTCGGCAATGGCTTTGCCGTTGACCGGCGAGGTGTTGGTGAAATACTGGCCTTTGACCGGTGCCACGAATTCGCCGCCGATGTAGTTACCGTAACGGCTCTTGAACGAAACAATCGAGCCTTCAGTACCGGGTTGTGCGTAACGCATGGTGAGTGTCTCCTGGCTTTATTGTGCTTATGGGAGGACGCGCTGTGGCGCTGGCAAAAGTATGAGCAAGGGCTGGGCCATCTTTGTGCAGGCCTTGTCTTCCAAGGCTTTGCGGGTTTTACCCGGTCGTTGGGGAGAGGGGCTTGTGGCACACCTGATACAGCTGTGGTGACAATTTGTACCAGTCCTGGCACAACCGATGACCGGCCGGTCAGTTCGCGATTGCAAAGGCCGGTGAGCAAGAGGATGCTGGGCGTTCGGTTTGGACTGGATCTTTGTTGCCGCTGAGGGCGAGTTGCCTCTGTTGAGCACGGGACCACCGAGACAGAGCGGAGAACAATAAGAAATGCACAGCACCGATTTGCGCCGTCACGCACGGCAAGTCATTGATGTCACCCGCGGTCGCCCGCAAGGGTGTGACCCGTCCATCGTCCGTTCCTGGCAGCGTTGCCTGGAGGACTATCACCTCGATCCTGCGCAAACCATCGCCCCGACCGTACTTGAGCAAGGCCGTATCCTTGAAGGCCGCGAGCGTTTGCAGCAGGTGCTGAAAATCGCCGGTCACGAAATGAACAGCCTGCATCAGCAACTCTCCGGTGCCGGGCACGCGGTGCTATTGACTGATGCCCGTGGCGTGATCCTCAACTGTGTCACTGCCCCCTCCGAACGCAAGGTGTTCGAGCAGGCGGGGCTGTGGCTGGGAGCCGACTGGAGCGAAGCCAGGGAGGGTACCAACGGCATCGGTACCTGCCTGGTCGAGCGTCAGGCACTGACCATCCATCAGGATGAACACTTTCGTGGCCGGCACACCGGGCTGACCTGCTCGGCCAGCCCGGTGTTCGATCCGCAGGGCGAGTTGCTGGCGGTGCTCGACGTGTCTTCGGCCCGCCATGAGGCTTCCCGTCAGAGCCAGTTTCATACGATGGCGCTGGTTAATCTGTCAGCGAAAATCATCGAAAACAGCTACTTCCTCGGGCACTTTCAGAATCAGTGGCTGCTGCGTTTTCATCTGCACGCCGAGTCTGTCGGATTGTTCAGCGAAGGCATGCTGGCGTTTGATGGCGATGGAGTTATAGGCGCGGTTAACCAGAGTGCCCTGAACCTGCTAGGGCATGTGCGTGGCAGTTTGCTCGGGCAATCGGTCGACAGTGTTTTCGATTGCCCGCGGGATGAGCTTTTCAGTCGGGCCACCCTCCAGGCGAATGCCAGTTGGCCGCTGCATACCCGCGACGGGCGTCGATTATTTGCGGCACTGCGCGGCCAGCCACGGAACGGGCCTGCCCCGGTCATGGTGCAAGCCGAGCCACCGCGCCCGAGCAGCATCTGCCTGGGTGATGAGGCCCTGCAGACAGATTTTCGCCGGGCATTACGGGTGTTTGAGCGCGATGTGCCGCTGCTGGTCAATGGTGAAACCGGCTCCGGCAAAGAAGCCTTTGCCAAGGCTGTGCATCAAGCCAGCTTGCGCAGCAGTAAGCCGTTTGTGGCGCTCAACTGCGCGTCGATCCCCGAAAGCCTGATCGAGAGCGAACTGTTCGGCTATCGCGGTGGCAGTTTTACCGGGGCACGCAAGGAAGGCATGCAGGGCAAGTTGCAGCAGGCCGATGGCGGCACTCTGTTTCTGGATGAAATTGGCGATATGCCGCTGGCGTTGCAAACCCGGTTGTTAAGAGTGCTGGAGGACCGTGTGGTGGTGCCCATTGGTGGCGAGCCGATGGCGGTCAACGTGCGCATTATCAGCGCCACCCACCGTAACTTGCAGGAGCGCGTGGCGGACGGCAGTTTTCGTGAAGACCTGTATTACCGCCTTAATGGACTGGAAATCGGTTTGCCAGCGTTGCGCGAGCGCACGGACAAATCGCAGTTGCTGGACTTCTTGCTGGCCGAAGAGGCGGGAGGGCAGCGCCTGTTTATCAGCCCGGCGGCACGTGAGGCGTTGCTGGATTTTGCCTGGCCAGGCAACGTGCGTCAGCTGCGCAATGTGCTGCGAACCCTGGCTGCACTCTGCGAAAACGACGTGATCCAGTACGAAGATCTGCCGGCCACTATTCGCCTGGCTCCGCCCAAAGCCCCTGAAGCATGTGAATACCCGCTTGAGGATGCCGAAAAGCAGGCCTTGTTGCTGGCGCTCGAACTGCACCGCTGGCATATGACCCATACCGCGCTGCAACTGGGGGTGAGCCGCAACACCCTGTATAGAAAGCTGCGCAAGCATGGGATTGAGCGGTAATGCTTAAAAGCCCCTCACCCCAACCGTCTCCCGGAGGGTGAGGGGGCTGACCTGAGGCGTTGCGCAAATCCGCTTTTGCTTTTAGTCGCCTCTCCCTCAGGGAGAGGGCTAGGGTGAGGGTTTCAGAATCATCAGGTGCGAAAAGAACCTTGCTACGCTACCCTTCGCCGATGGTTTACGAGGTCAACTATGCACATTCATATTTTGGGTATTTGCGGCACTTTCATGGGGTCGCTGGCGGTTCTGGCCAAAGAACTGGGCCATCACGTTACTGGCTCAGACGCCAACGTCTATCCGCCGATGAGCACCCAGCTGCAGGCTCAAGGTATTGAACTAACCCAGGGCTATGACCCGGTTCAGCTCGATCCGGCGCCAGATGTAGTAGTGATCGGCAATGCGCTGTCCCGTGGCAACCCCGCAGTTGAGTACGTGCTCAACAAGGGCCTGCCTTACGTGTCCGGCCCGCAATGGCTGGCTGACCATGTGCTGCAAGGCCGCTGGGTACTTGCCGTGGCAGGTACCCACGGTAAAACCACGACCAGCAGCATGCTGGCCTGGGTGCTGGAGTACGCGGGCATGGCCCCGGGTTTCCTGATTGGCGGTGTGCCGCAGAACTTTGCCGTGTCGGCCCGTCTGGGTGATACGCCGTTCTTTGTGGTAGAAGCCGATGAATATGACAGCGCCTTTTTCGACAAGCGCTCGAAGTTTGTCCACTACCGTCCGCGCACGGCAATCCTCAACAATCTCGAGTTCGATCACGCTGACATCTTCCCGGACTTGCCGGCTATTGAGCGGCAATTCCACCATTTGGTGCGCACTATCCCGAGTGAAGGGCTGGTTATCCACCCGACCACCGAGCCTGCATTGCAGCGTGTAATCGAAATGGGCTGCTGGACGCCGGTACAAACCACGGGCGTCGATGGTCAATGGCAAGCCAGGCTGCTCAGTGATGACGGCTCTCGCTTTGAGGTGCTGTTTGACGGCGCGCTGCAAGGTACCGTCGATTGGAATATGACCGGCCAGCATAACGTGGCCAACGCCCTGGCGACCCTGGCCGCAGCGCGCCATGTCGGCGTGGTGCCGAGCATGGCGATTGATGGGTTGAGCGCTTTCAAAAGCGTGAAACGACGTATGGAGAAAGTCGCCGAAGTCCACGGCATTACCCTCTACGACGACTTTGCCCACCATCCAACTGCGATCGCGACCACCCTCGATGGCCTGCGCAAGCACATTGGTGACGCGCCCTTGATCGCGGTGATTGAGCCGCGCTCCAACTCCATGAAGCTCGGAGCCCACCGTGATGGCCTGCCGCAAAGCGTGGTGCAGGCGGATCATGTGGTCTGGTATGCCCCGGCCAATCTGGGTTGGGATCTGGCCGCGACGGTGGCATCGAGCCCGGTGCCGACCAAGGTGTGCGATTCGCTGGACGCCATCATTGCCGAGGTCAAGGCCCAGGTTAAGCCCGGTACCCATGTGGTGATCATGAGCAATGGCGGCTTCGGCGGGCTGCATGGCAAGCTGGCGGAAGCGCTGCAATGAGTGGCCCGGAACGCATAACCCTGGCGGTCACCGGTGCTTCCGGCATGCCGTACGCCTTGCGCCTGCTCGATTGCCTGGTGCGCGAAGACCGCGAAGTCCACTTCCTGATCTCCAAGGCCGCACAATTGGTCATGGCAACCGAAACGGATGTCAGCCTGCCGCCAAAGCCACAAGCAATGCAGGCTTTTCTGACTGAATATACGGGCGCTGCCGCAGGGCAGATTCGCGTATACGGCAAGGAGGACTGGATGTCGCCCGTGGCTTCGGGGTCGGGAGCACCCGCTGCGATGGTGGTGGTGCCGTGTTCCACCGGCACCCTGTCGGGGATTGCCACCGGCGCTTGTAACAACCTGATCGAGCGCGCCGCAGACGTGACGCTCAAGGAGCGTCGCCAGCTGATTCTGGTGCCGCGTGAGGCGCCGTATTCCAGTATCCATCTGGAGAACATGCTCAAGCTGTCCAATATGGGCGCGGTGATAGTGCCTGCATCGCCCGGCTTTTATCATCAACCGCAGACTATCGATGACCTGGTGGATTTTGTGGTGGCGCGCATTCTCAACCTGCTCAATATCCCCCAGGACATGCTCCCGCGCTGGGGCGAGTACCATGTGGGCGGCGATGAGTAAGGCGCTATTGGCCCTGCTGGTGGCGGCTCTAGTTTGTGGTTGCGCCAGCGTGCGAACGCTGGATGCGGCCAAGCCGGGCGCTCCCGTTGTGTACTCGGGTACGCGGCTGGACGTGTATGCCCTTGAGGGCGGGTGCTGTGCCAAGGATCGCTTTGGCGCCGAGGCTCCGCGCTATCCGGGCCTGGACCTGCCCGCCAGCGCGTTGCTCGATACCGTGCTGTTGCCGTTGTCCGTGCTGACGGTGCTGGGTGCCGGGTTTCAGGCCAGCGGTGGTTTGTAGCCAGCAGGGCGGGTGACTATTTACCCAGCTTGCGCAACTCATCGGATTCGATCACCCGCACGCCGTCCTGTTCTTCCAGTGCCAGGCGCCACAGCGCACGGGCCAGCTGGCAGGCTTCGATACCGTGGTACTTGCCCGGAATCAGTTTGGACAGTGGCCCGGCGATCTGTTCGGCCAGACGTGGCTCGACGCGATCGCCCAGTAGCAGGGAAGGACGGGCAATGGTCAGTTGCGGCCAGTTTTGCGCGCGCAGCGACTGCTCCATTTCACCCTTGACCCGGTTATAGAACACCGAGGACTTGGGATCGGCGCCGATGGCACTGACCACCACCAGATGGCGTGCGCCCATCTCCCGCGCGCGTTTGGCGAAAGCCACCACCATGTCGTGATCCACCGCGCGGAAGGCTGCCTCGGAACCTGCCTGCTTGATCGTGGTGCCCAGGCAGCAGAAGGCGACATCGACCCGGCCACTGAGTTGAGGCAGGAACACGGCGGGGTCACCTACCGGGTTTTCCAGGTGCGGATGTGCCGCCAGAGGCTTGCGTGAAGGGGCGAGCACGCGGGTGATGGTGGGCTCGTTGAGCAGGCGGTCAAGTAGCAGTTCGCCGGTAAGGCCGGTAGCGCCTGCGAGCAAAATATGTGAAGGCGTCAAGTGCATAATGTTTCTCCCTTGATACAACCAGCTTAGCCATTCCAGGGTTATTTCCTTACTGCAAAGCCTGTTTCGCTTGTTGTTGACGCAAGCGTTGCCAGTGGTTCAGAACGCCTTTTGGCGCCCAGATTTGCGGTTCGGATGGCTCGTAGCCATCCGCTTGTTCGCGTTCGGCCACGTACTGCCTGGCCAGTTTGAAGGCTTTTTGCAGGTCGTCGGTCTGGTTCAGCGCCTGAGCAAACAAGGCATTGCCGAAGTAGGTAAAGTCGGCTTCTTCAGAGCAGCCAAAAGACACGCGGTCAGCCTGGGATGCGGTCATGATCAGGGTTTTTTCATCCTTGAGCGCGGGGATAAAACCGCCTGAATAGCAGGATGAAATCACGATGATCTTGTCGCGGTTTTTCAGTGGGGCCAAGGCTGCAGCCAGCTCGTCGGCGGGCAGGTCTGCCAGCTCCATGCGCGGTTGATCGAGTACCAGCTCGTGTTCCTGGGTGCCGTGGCTGGTCAGATAAATGAAAATCAGGTCTTCAGGGCCGGTGCGCCCGGCCAGGGTTTTTGCCGCGCGGTACAGGTTTTCGCGGGTGGCCATGGGGCTATCGAGCAGATGGTCGCGGTGGTTCACCAGGGTGATCCGGCCACGGCTGCCAAAACGGCTGGCCAGCATGTCGCTGACGTAATCGGCTTCGCGCTTGAACACGCTCTGCTTGCCGTCGCCCGCCAGCACCAGGCTGTACAGCTCGATTGCCGGGGTGGATGGGGCAACGCCGTCCAGCGCCTTGTTGAGCAATGTGCCCTGGTTGAGCAGCCCCAGCTCCAGCGGGTCGGGCAAGACTGTCCCTTTGGCATCGCGCACTCGCTGGCCGTTTAGCCAGTAGCCGCTTTGTACGGTACCGTCGCTCAGGGTCAGGGTGCCCTGGCCCTGATAGGTGTCTGCGGCGAACTCGCCCACATAGGTGCTGCCGTCGGGCAGGTTCAAATGGCCGGGACCGTTGAAGCGCCACTCGTTGAACATGCCGCTGTAGTGGCTGCCGTCGATGCCTGTCAGTTCGCCCTTGCCGGTTAATGCGCCGTCCTTGAAGTCGCCGCTCCACACATCGCCGTCGGCATTCTCATAGCGGCCCTTGCCGTTGAGCTGGTTGTGCTTGAACGCGCCCTCGTACTGGTCGCCGTCGGCGCTGTTGAAGATGCCGTTGCCTTCAAGTTCGCCATTGACGAACTCGCCGACGAACTCATTGCCGCTGGCATCGCTGCGCCTGCCGGTGCCGTGGGGTTTGCCGTGGGCAAACTGGCCCTGGTACTGGCTGCCGTCTTCCAGCTCCAGATGGCCATCGCCCGAGAACTGGTCATCCTTGAAGTCGCCGCGATAGCTCAGGGTGCCTTGCTTGAGCGTGCCCTCGCCCTCGCGGTTGCCCAGCTTGAACCCGCCCTCGTAGGTGCTGTCGTGGGTGGTCAGGCGGCCATGGCCGCTGTACAGGCCTTGCGCGAAACCGCCGCGATAGCTATCGCCATTGCTGGCGTGCCACTCGCCCTGGCCGTGCCACTGGCCATTTTTGAACTCCCCTGCGTACCAATTGCCATTCGGATAGTCGATACGGCCCTGGCCCTGCAGCAACCCGTTGACCACTTCGCCTCGATAGCGCCCGCCATCGGGCAGGCGTGCGTCGGGCGGTAACAGTGATTCACCGTCTCCACAGGCCGTCAGCAGCAGGGTCAAAGCAAGGGGGGCAAATGGGCGCATAACGGGATCCGGATAATTAAGCCACCGAGTATGCCGCAGCAATGGAAGCTGTCTATAGGCCCGGATGAAACATCGGCAGTTATTGTATGCCAAGGTGCAAGCCTGGGCCGTTGGTCGGTAGGACGTGCTTATAATGCGGCACAAAAATATTCGCTGGAGAGGTGAAATGTTGCTACGCGGCTTGACTTGGCTGGTGCTGTTTCAATTGCTCGGTACCGCCCTCAATCACTTGTTCGTCCCCGTATTGCCCGGGCCCATTATCGGATTGCTGCTGTTGTTGGGCTTCTTGATGGTGCGCGGTCAAGTCAGCGAGCCATTGAGTCAGGCTGCCGGCGGGTTGTTGCGTTATTTACCCTTGCTGTTGGTGCCGCCCGCGGTGGGCGTGATGGTGTACGCCGCCGATATTGCCGCTGACTTCTGGGCGATTGTCGGGGCGCTGGTGCTGTCGCTATTGATCTCGATGGCATTCGTCGGCGTACTGATGCAGCGTCTGCTCAAGAATCACAGCCATCCCGAGGAGCGGCCATGAATCTGCAATGGCAGGGCGCCTGGGAGTCAGTCATCCATCATCCGTTGTTTGGTATCGGTATCACCCTGGGCGCCTATCAACTGGTGCTCGCCGCTTACGAGAAAACCCGCTGGCTCTTCCTGCAGCCGGTGCTGGCCTCGATGCTGCTGGTGATCGGTGTGCTGCTCAGTTGCGGCCTGAGCTACGCGGAGTACCGCAAGAGCACCGATATCCTGAGTATTTTGCTGGGCCCCGCAACGGTGGCGCTGGCGGTGCCGCTGTACCTGAACCTGCGGCGGATCCGGCAGTTGTTCTGGCCCATTTTTACTACGCTGGTAATTGGCGGCGTGTTCGCCACTGCGTTGGTGGTGGGCCTGGCCTGGTGGTTCGGGGCCGAGCACATGATGCTGATGACCCTGGCGCCCAAGTCGGTGACCTCACCGATTGCCATGCTGGTGGCCGAGCAGATTGGTGGTGTGGCGGCGCTGGCAGCAGTGTTTGTGCTGATTACCGGGGTGATCGGCGCAATTTGCGGGCCGGGCCTGTTGCGCCTGCTCGGGGTTCACAGCCCGGAGGCCCGAGGTATGGCCCTGGGCATGACGGCGCACGCGGTTGGCACTTCGGTGGCCCTGCAGGAAAGTGAAGAGTGTGGCGCCTTCGCGGCGCTGGCGATGAGTCTGATGGGTCTGGGTACGGCGGTGTTCCTGCCGTTGGCCGTGACCCTCATGGTGTAAGGGTGAAGCTATGACATTGCCGCTGTTTCCTTTGAATACCGTGCTGTTTCCAGGTTGTGTGCTGGATTTGCAGATATTTGAGGCGCGCTACCTGGACATGGTTGCCCGCTGCATGAAGCAGGGCACAGGCTTTGGTGTGGTGTGCATCCTGGATGGCCGTGAGGTCGGCAATGCACCCCAGGGTATCGCCGGGATTGGCTGTGAAGCCCTGATTCGCGATTTTCAGCAGCAGGACAACGGCCTGCTGGGCATTCGCGTCGAGGGCGGGCGGCGCTTTGAAGTGCTGGGCACTGAGTTGCAGCGCGATCAGCTACTGCTGGCGCAAATCGAGTGGCTGGATGACGCCCCCGAGCAGCCCCTGCAGGAAGAAGACCAGGACCTGCTGGCCTTGCTCAAGGCGCTGGCCGAGCACCCGATGGTGGCGGCCCTGAACATGAACACCGAGGTGGCGGGGCAACAGTCGCTGTCCAATCAACTGGCGTACCTGTTGCCCTTTGCCGAGGCAGACAAGATCGAACTGCTGCAGGTCAATGACCCGCAGCAGCGTCTGGACGGGATACAAGTGCTGCTCGATGAGATCCAGGGCGAAGCCCTCAACTGATCTCAGTAGGCGTAGCGCAGCAGTTCCCTGGACAAGTGCCCGAGCATGAAAAACCCGTAGAGCGCAGTGACTGACGGCAAGATCAGCCACCAGATTTTCTGCGGGATCGGCTCAAGGGGCATGTATCGCTGGCTTAGCGCCAGAGCGAATGCGTTGACCGTGATGGCGAGCAGGGCCCCAGCGGTGATGTCCGTTGGCCAGTGAGCGCCCAGGTACACCCGCGACATCGCCACGGTGATCGCCAGCAGGCAACCCAGCAATACCCAGGTGACGCGCATGCGTTGTGGCTGGTTGCGCCCGGCCAGAATGGCCAGGGCTACAAAAAATGCGAATGCCCCTGAGCTGTGGCCGCTGGGCATGCTGTAGCTGGTCAGCGGGTCCACCAGCACTTCTGGGCGCACCCGGGCGAAGAAGTGCTTGGTCGCGGTATTGGCCAGCGCGGTAAACAGCGTGATCCCGCCAAAGAACCACATTGCCCGCCATTGCCGGGTAAACAGCAGAATGACGCACACCAGGGCTGCCGCCAGAAACTGGGTACGGAAGTTGCCGATTTGCGTCACCAGCACGGCGGCGCTGTCCATGGCACTGCTGCGATGCTCTTGTACCAGGGCCGTGATGCCCTGGTCGAAGGCGGTCATGTGTGGATAACCGATAAAGACGGCCAGTAGCAGGGCGAAGCTGAGTGTGCCGATCAGCAGCGTGGCCCGGGGTTGGCGACGGATACTGGCATTGATGCTCAGGCCCAGCAGGGCGGCAAGGCCTGCGGCAACAATGGCGGCCTGTAGCCAGAAGCCTTCGGGCAGTGGCAGGCGAATGGCAGCACCGGTGGCCCAGCCCGGTAGCAGGTACGCCACCGACCAGCCTGCTCCGGCCAGCAGGCTGACGCCGATAAAGCGCGGGATCGGCATGTCGCACATCCCGGCCACCATCGGCAGCATGGGCCGCAGCGGGCCGATAAAGCGCCCGACCAACAGGCTGACAATACCGTAGCGATGGAAGTAGCTCTCGGCCCCGTTCATCCATTCGGGATGAGTGCGCAAGAGGGGTAAGCGGCGAATGTTCTGGTGGAAGCGCCTGCCCAGGGCGTAGGACACCGCGTCGCCGAGCAACCCGCCGAGAAAGCCCAGCAGCAGGGTTTGGCCCAGGGACAGGGCGCCGCTGCCGGCCATGACGGCAATGGCGAACAACAATACGGTGCCGGGAACAATGATGCCGGCAATTGCCAGACACTCCACGCAAGCCACAATAAACACCGCGAGGCCCAGCCACTGCGGGTTGGCTGTCAGCCAGCCGGTGATGCTATCGAGCCATGGGCCCATGTTCCGATTTCCTTGTCTGCTTATTAGGTTGTTTGTAGGCGCTACAGTCTTGAAGCTGGCCCGGCTCTAGTTATGGGAGTGGGTTTGCACGCGATGCAGGCCCCGCGGTCTGTCAGGACAATTGCGGCGATGCCATCGCGAGCAAACCCGCTCCCACAGGATCAGTTGTGCTCCAGGGTGATGAAATCCCGCCCCTCAACCTGCCCGCGACGCAGCGGATTACGCGTGCAATACGCAGCGTAGTCAGCATCGACAAAGCGGTACATCAAATGCTCGTCGCGCCCGTGGGGGATGCCCAGACGGGTGGTCTGGATAATTTTCGAAGGTTGTTCTCTGACGTCATCGACCCACAAGCGTTCGGGGTCGAAACATTTTGCATCCCATTCGCGCACCTTCAACCCCAGCGCTTTGCACAGCAGGGTTTGCCCCGCGCACAGTTTGTGTGCGGGCCGGGGGTTGCCTTGGGCGTCCGGGTTGTTGCGTTGCATCTGCGCCAGGCTATCCGGGCCCGCCAGCTCATCAAGCCAGGGATGGGCCGATTTGATCAGCACTGCGTTGCCGGGGCCGTGGGCGCTGAAATTCAGCGAGTCGCCGCCGCGGGCGTAATACATGTAGATATGCCCGCCATCGAGAAACAGCGCCTTGCGCTTGTCGGTATAGCCCAGCGAGGCGTGGCTGCCTTTGTCGGTGAGGTAATAGGCTTCGGTTTCGATAATCCGGGCGCTGAGCCACAGCCCGTTGACCCGATGGCGAATGACTTTGCCCAGCAGTTGGCAAGCAACAAGCTGGGCATCTCGATCGAAAAAGGCATCAGGCAGCATCATGGGCATGTGCAGGACGGTCAGTGGATAGCTGAAAAGGTGCAGATCATAGCAAGTCATGCTTAATCGGGGCTGAACGCAGTGTATTTGTGGTCCATTTCGACCATCCGCCTGCCACCGCTGTGCGTGAGGCGGCGGGACCGCTATAATCGGCCGCTTTCCTCCCTGCCAAGACCCTTGAGACCATGACTGAGTCCGTTCTTGACTACATGACCCGCCTGGGTCGCGCTGCTCGCGAAGCCTCCCGCGTGATCGGCCGTGCCAGTACGGCGCAGAAAAACCGTGCCCTGCACGGCGCTGCTGCTGCATTGGATGCCGCACGTCTGGAGCTGGTTGCTGCCAACGAACTGGACCTGGCCGCCGGCCGGGCCTACGGCCTTGAGCCGGCCATGCTGGAGCGCCTGGCGCTGACCCCTGCACGCATCGACAGCATGATTGTCGGTTTGCGTCAGGTGGCAAGCCTGCCAGACCCCATCGGCGCGATTCGCGACATGAGCTACCGCCCTTCGGGTATTCAGGTCGGCAAGATGCGTGTACCGCTGGGTGTAGTCGGAATCATCTATGAGTCGCGTCCTAACGTGACCATTGATGCTGCCAGCCTGTGCTTGAAGTCGGGCAACGCAACCATCCTGCGCGGTGGCTCCGAGGCGATTCACTCCAACCGTGCCATTGCAGTGTGCATCCAGCGCGGCCTGGCCGAAGCCGGTTTGCCGCCCGCCGTGGTGCAAGTGGTTGAAGTGACCGATCGTGCCGCTGTCGGCGCGCTGATCACCATGCCCGAGTACGTTGATGTCATCGTGCCTCGCGGCGGCAAGGGGCTGATCGAACGGGTCAGCCGTGATGCCAAGGTGCCGGTGATCAAACACCTGGACGGCATCTGCCATGTATACGTCAGTGCCCATGCCGATCTTGCCAAGGCGCAGCGCATTGCGTTCAACGCCAAGACCTACCGTTATGGCATTTGCGGCGCGATGGAAACCCTGCTGGTGGATCAGGCCGTCGCGGCAGAATTTTTGCCGGCAATGGCTGAACAATTTCGCGCCAAGGGCGTCGAACTGCGCGGTTGCGAGCGTACCCGGGAGTTGATCGACGTGGTTGCCGCCACTGAAGACGACTGGAGCACCGAGTACCTGGACGCCATCCTGTCGATTCGTATCGTGGAGGGTCTGGACCAGGCGATTGAGCATATCAATCACTATGGCTCCCATCACACCGACTCGATCGTCACCGAACACCAGGGCGATGCCCGGCGTTTTATGGCCGAAGTGGACTCCAGTTCCGTGATGCTCAACACACCAACCTGCTTTGCCGATGGATTTGAATACGGATTGGGTGCGGAGATTGGCATTTCTACTGATAAGCTGCACGCCCGCGGCCCGGTGGGTCTCGAAGGTCTGACCTGCGAGAAGTACATTGTGGTCGGCGATGGCCAGTTGCGCGGTCAGGAGCCAGTCTGACTTGGTCAAGCTGAAAGCGTCAGCGCCGGCACCTGTGATCGACGTGTTACCCCAGCGCATAGGCGTACTGGGCGGAACCTTCGATCCGGTGCATATCGGTCATCTGCGTGGCGGGCTGGAAGTGGCGGAGATGATGGGGCTCGACGAGCTGCGTCTTACCCCCAATGCCAGGCCGCCGCACCGTGACACCCCCCAGGTGTCAGCCCATGACCGTTTGGCGATGGTCGAGTGCGCTGTCGCAGGAGTGGCTACGCTGGTAGTGGACGCCCGGGAGCTGCAAAGGGACAAACCGTCCTACACGATCGATACACTGGAATTGATGCGGGCCGAGATGGCCGCGTATGACCAGTTGTTTTTACTGTTGGGTTGGGACGCGTTTTGCGGCCTGCCCACATGGCATCGCTGGGAAGAGTTGCTCCAGCATTGCCATATCCTGGTGCTACAGCGCCCGGATGCCGACAGCGAACCGCCGGATGCCTTGCGCAACCTGCTGGCAGCGCGCTCGGTAAGCGACCCGCTGGCCCTGAAGGGGGCAAGCGGACAGATTGCATTCGTTTGGCAGACGCCGCTCGCGGTATCCGCCACCCAGATCCGCCAACTGCTGGCCAGCGGTAAGTCGGTACGTTACCTGGTGCCCGACGCGGTCCTGGCCTACATCGATGCGCACGGGCTTTACCGTGCGTCGAACTGAAAAAGGGTGTGTTTCAAGGCGCCAATTGTCGTGTATTGAAACACCCGAACATACGAGCAAAACGAGTTTTATATGACTGACAAAGATGTAAGCAAAGTAAAGCGCAAAGGCACCTTCAAAAGCGCGCCATTGCCGGAAAAAACCTTCAGCGCCGAGCCTCTCAAGGGTGAAGAGCTGGTCAAGGTTGCTGTTGCCGCCCTGGAAGACGTCAAGGCCCAGGATATCCAGGTCATCGACGTGCGTGACAAGCACAGCATCACTGACTTCATGATCATCGCTACCGGTACTTCGAACCGTCAGATCGGTGCGATGCTCGACAAGATCCGCGAAGCGGTGAAGGCTCTGGGCGTCAAGCCGCTGGGCGAAGAAGGCAAGGGCGACAGCGACTGGGTTCTGCTGGACATGGACGACGTGATCGTTCACATGATGACCGCCAGTGCCCGTCAGTTCTACGACCTGGAGCGTCTGTGGGCCGGTGCTGAACAAAGCCGTGCAGGCAGCGCTGCTCACCACAGCCCGGAAAACACCCATGAGCACTTCCTGAAGCTCAACAAAGACCAAGAGTAAGGGTTCGCTGTGCGCCTGCGTTTGATCGCTGTCGGTTCGCGTATGCCCAAGTGGGTGGAAGAAGGCTGGCATGAATATGCCAAGCGTCTGCCATCCGAGCTGGCACTTGAACTGGTGGAAATACCGCTCAACACCCGTGGCAAGAATGCTGACGTGGCCCGCTTCATCCGCCAGGAAGGCGAAGCCATGCTGGCCAAGGTAGGCCCGGGCGAGCGCATCGTAACCCTCGAAGTGCACGGCAAACCGTGGAGTACCGAGCAGCTGGCGGTTGAGCTTGACCGCTGGCGCCTGGATTCGCGCACGGTGAACTTTATGGTCGGTGGCCCGGAAGGGCTGGCGCCGGAAGTCTGTGCCCGCGCTGACCAGCGCTGGTCGCTGTCGCCATTGACGCTGCCGCACCCGTTGGTGAGGATTCTGATCGGTGAGCAGTTGTATCGCGCCTGGACAGTGCTGTCCGGGCACCCGTATCACAAATAGTCAGCGCTCTGAATGACTCAGCCGATCCGCCTTAAAGACCACGAGAAAGACGCACGCCTTGTGCGCGGACGAGTCGTGGTCGGTGCGATTGTGGTCGTGACGCTGATTTGTGTGCTGCTCGCGCGGCTTTATTACCTGCAGGTGGTGCAGTACGACTACCACTCCACCTTGTCAGAGAACAACCGGGTGCATGTGCAGCCGATCCCGCCTACCCGCGGTCTGATTTTTGACCGTAATGGCGTGGTGATCGCAGACAACCGCCCCAGCTTCAGCCTGAGCATGACCCGCGAACGCTCTGGTGACTGGCAGCAAGTGCTCGACGTTATTGTTGAAGTGTTGCAGCTTGCGCCCGAGGATCGCGCCCTGTTCGAAAAGCGCATGAAGCAGGGGCGGCGGCCGTTTGAGCCGGTGCCCATTCTGTTTGAGCTCAACGAAGAACAGATCGCCCGGATTGCCGTAAACCAGTTCCGCCTGCCCGGGGTTGAAGTGGTTGCGCAACTGGTGCGGCATTACCCTCAAGGCGCGCATTTTGCGCACTCGGTGGGTTACATGGGGCGGATCAACGAAAAAGAGCTTAAAACCCTCGATCCGGTCAATTACAGCGGCACCCACCATATCGGCAAAACCGGCATCGAGCGTTTCTACGAAGCCGAGCTGCATGGCCAGGTGGGTTACGAAGAAGTCGAAACCAATGCCCGTGGCCGCGTGTTGCGAGTACTCAAGCGCACCGACCCGATCCCTGGCAAAGACATCGTACTCAGCCTCGATATCAAACTGCAGGAAGCAGCTGAAGAGGCGCTGGCAGGGCGTCGTGGCGCAGTGGTGGCACTCAACCCGATGACGGGGGAAGTGCTGGCGATGGTCAGCCAGCCGAGTTTTGACCCCAATCTGTTCGTGACCGGCATCAGCTTCAAGGCCTATGCCGAGCTGCGTGATTCGATTGACCGACCATTGTTCAACCGCATCCTGCGCGGCCTGTATCCACCGGGCTCGACGATCAAGCCTGCAGTGGCGATTGCCGGCCTGGACAGCGGCGTGATCACCGGCTCCTCGCGGGTGTATGACCCCGGCTATTACCAGCTGCCCAATTACGATCACAAATACCGTAACTGGAACCGTAGCGGTGATGGCTACGTCGATCTGGATACCGCAATCATGCGCTCCAACGACACCTATTTTTATGACCTGGCCCACAAGCTGGGGATTGACCGTCTGTCGAGCTACATGAACCAGTTCGGTATCGGCCGCAAGGTCTCGCTGGACATGTTCGAAGAGTCCGCCGGGCTGATGCCGTCCCGCGAGTGGAAACGTGCCACCCGACGCCAGGCCTGGTTCCCGGGCGAGACGCTGATTCTGGGGATTGGCCAGGGCTATATGCAGTCCACACCCTTGCAACTGGCCCAGGCCACCGCGTTGATCGCCAGCAAAGGCAAGTGGATCCGTCCGCACCTGGCCAAGACCATCGAGGGCGTACCGCCGGTGGACCCGGACCCGGTGCCGGATATTGTCCTGCGTGACCCGTCCAACTGGGCCAAGGTCAACCACGGCATGCAGCAAGTGGTGCATGGCGCTCGCGGCACGGCGCGGGTGGCGGGCGTTGGCGCGCAATACCTGATTGCCGGCAAGAGCGGTACGGCCCAGGTGGTGGCGATCAAGCAGGGCGAAAAATACGACCGTTCCAAGGTGCAGGAGCGTCACCGCGACCACGCCTTGTTCGTCGGCTTCGCGCCGGCCAACAACCCGCAGATCACCGTCTCGGTGATGATTGAAAACGGCGAAGCCGGCAGTCGTGTCGCCTCGCCCGTGGTGCGCAAGGTCATGGATGCCTGGTTGCTGGGTGAAGACGGCAAACTCAAACCCGAGTACGGCGGCCCCGTAAAGGCAGAGGTTCCGGCCAATGATGAGTAATTTTGACCGCATCCTCTCCAGTGAGGACGTGATGCGTCGCCGTGCCACGCTGCTTCAGCGTTTGCATATCGATGGCCCGCTGCTGATTCTGCTGCTGACCCTGGCGGCTGGCAGCCTGTTTGTACTGTATTCGGCCAGCGGCAAAAGCTGGGACTTGCTGAGCAAACAGGCGACTTCGTTCGGTATCGGGCTGGTATCGATGTTTATCATCGCCCAGCTGGAACCGCGATTCATGGCGCGCTGGGTACCGATCGGCTATCTGATCGGGGTGATGTTGCTGGTGGTGGTGGATGTCATGGGCCACAACGCCATGGGCGCCACTCGCTGGATCAATATCCCCGGGGTGATTCGCTTTCAGCCCTCCGAGTTCATGAAAATCCTGATGCCCGCGACCATCGCCTGGTACCTGTCCAAGCGAACCTTGCCGCCGCAACTCAAGCATGTGGCGGTCAGCCTGATGCTTATCGGGGTGCCTTTTGCCCTGATTGTGCGCCAGCCCGACCTGGGTACGGCGCTGCTGGTACTGGCAGGCGGTGCATTTGTATTGTTCATGGGCGGTCTGCGCTGGCGCTGGATCCTCAGCGTACTGGCAGCGACGGTTCCAGTGGCGGTGGCCATGTGGATCTTCGTGATGCACGACTATCAGAAGCAGCGCGTGCTGACCTTCCTCGACCCTGAAAGCGACCCGCTGGGCACTGGCTGGAACATTATCCAGTCCAAGGCCGCGATTGGTTCGGGCGGGGTGTTCGGCAAGGGCTGGCTACTGGGTACCCAGTCGCACCTGGACTTCCTGCCCGAGAGCCATACCGACTTCATCATCGCGGTGATGGGCGAAGAGTTCGGTCTGGTCGGCATTTGCGCGCTGCTGCTTATTTATCTGTTGTTGATTGGTCGTGGCCTGGTGATCACTGCCCAGGCCCAGACCCTGTTCGGCAAATTGCTGGCAGGCAGTCTGACCATGACGTTTTTTGTTTATGTTTTCGTCAACATCGGTATGGTCAGTGGCCTGCTGCCGGTGGTGGGCGTGCCATTGCCCTTTATCAGTTACGGCGGCACTTCGCTCGTGACGCTGTTATCAGCGTTCGGGGTTTTGATGTCGATCCACACACATCGCAAGTGGATCGCACAAGTTTGATTAAGGTGAATTATTCAATGCAAGCAATGCGTGGCTGGGCTGCTCGATACGCGTCGTGGGTAGGCCTGCTGGGTCTGTTCGGGACCGCACAGGGTGCGCTGGCCGGTGACTACGAAGGCTCGCCCCAGGTGGCTGAGTTCGTAGGCGAAATGACCCGTGATTACGGATTTGCCGGCGAGCAGCTGATGGGCGTGTTCCGCGAAGCCGAGCGCAAGCAGAGCATCCTCGACGCCATTTCGCGCCCGGCCGAACGGGTCAAGCAGTGGAAAGAATACGGCCCGATGTTCTTGACCGACGCTCGCGTCGCCCGCGGTGTAGATTTCTGGCGTGAGCACGAAGCCGTACTGGCCCGCGCCGAGCAGGAATATGGCGTTCCGGCCCAGGTGATTGTGTCGATTATCGGCGTCGAAACCTTTTATGGTCGCAACACCGGTAACTACCGCGTGATCGATGCCTTGTCGACCCTGGGTTTCGATTACCCGCCTCGCGCCGAGTTTTTCCGCAAGGAACTGCGAGAGTTCCTGTTGCTGAGCCGCGAAGAACAGGTTGACCCGCTGACCCTGAAGGGTTCCTATGCCGGAGCCATGGGCTTGCCGCAGTTTATGCCGAGCAGCTTTCGCGCCTATGCCGTGGATTTCGACGGTGATGGCCATATCAATATCTGGAGCAACCCGGACGATGCCATCGGTAGCGTTGCCAGCTACTTCAAACGTCATGGCTGGGTAGCCGGTGAGCCGGTGGTGATTCGCGCCGATGTGACCGGTGATCGCGCCGATGAAGGCCTGACCCAGGGGATCGAACCGGTCAAGACCGTCGGGGAGTTGCGAGCGCTGGGCTGGTCGAGTCATGATGCGTTGCGCGACGATATGCCGGTCACGGCGTTTCGTCTGGAAGGCGCCGACGGCCCTGAATACTGGATGGGCCTGAAAAACTTTTATGCGATCACACGCTATAACCGAAGCGTGATGTACGCCATGGCAGTGCATCAACTGTCCGATCTGCTGGTTCAAGCACGGGGCAACAAGTAATGCCGTTTCTAGCGACCCGTACACCTTTGAAACTCGCCGCCTGCGCCGCTGTGGCGTTGCTGCTGGTGAGCTGCTCGAGCAGTCGCTCGACGCCCCCGCAAACATCGACCGCGGTCAGTTCCAAGCCGGGCCTGGATATCAACCGTGCCCACAAGGACGGTGCGCCGTGGTGGGATGTTGACGTTTCGCGCATCCCCGACGCCACGCCGACCCTGCACACCGGGCCTTACAAGGCGGCGCCGTACTCGGTACTGGGTAAGACCTATTTCCCGATGCAAGAGTCCAAGACCTATGTGGCCTCGGGCACCGCGTCCTGGTACGGCACCAAGTTTCACGGCCAGAACACCGCCAATGGCGAGGTCTATGACCTGTACGGCATGAGCGCGGCGCACAAGACTTTGCCGCTGCCCAGCTACGTCAAGGTGACCAACCTGGATAACGGCAAGGCCGTGATCCTGCGCGTCAACGACCGTGGCCCGTTTTATTCGGATCGTATTATCGACTTGTCCTACGCTGCTGCCAAAAAGCTCGGCTATGCCGAAACCGGTACGGCCCGGGTCAAGGTTGAAGGTATTGACCCTCAGGCCTGGTGGGCTCAGCGCGGTCGCCCTGCGCCGCTGATGCTCAACGAACCGAAAGTGGCCCAGAACACCGCCCCGACCGTGTCCACCGGTAAGGTTGAACAATGGACGCCGCCCGCACAGCAGCATGCTGCCGATGTGGTTCCGGTCAGTCCAATGGCCAAGGGCCAGGGTACCTACCTTCAGGTCGGTGCCTTTGCCAATCCGGACGCTGCCGAGTTGCTTCGTTCCAAACTCAGTGGCATGGTCAGTACCCCCGTGTTTATCAGTTCGATTGTGCGCAATCAGCAAACCTTGCACCGTGTACGCATGGGGCCAATAGCCTCGGCGGGTGAGGTGGCACAAACACAAAACAGCGTGCGCCTGGCCAATCTGGGCCAGCCGAGCGTTGTGACGTCGGATCAGTAACACTGAACAAAGCGTTGGGCCCTGAGCAGTCGGGGCCCAAACGCAGTTGCAGAGGTCAAGAATAAAAGCCCTTCCAGGGGCCGGGACTGCAACTGAATACGCGGCAGTCAGTCAAACGACTGCCTGTACAGTTTTGCCCGCGAGGGTAAGTTTCCATTAACAACTTCGAGAGACGGATGAACATCACCACCTTTGCCAAACGCCTGTGCCTGCTAGTACCGCTGATCGTCACTCCTGCCGCCTGGGCAGTCGAGATGATGCCGTCGCCACCACAACTTGCAGCCAAGTCCTATGTTCTGATGGATGCCAGCAGCGGTAACGTGCTGGTCGAGAACAACGGCGACCAGCGTCTGCCGCCAGCCAGCCTGACCAAGCTGATGACCGCTTACATCGCGACTCTGGAAATCCGTCGTGGCCAGATCGGCGAAAACGACCCGGTAACTGTCAGCGAAAACGCATGGCGCACCGGTGGTTCGCGGATGTTCATCAAGGTCGGCACCCAGGTGTCGGTCAGCGACCTGCTGCATGGCATCATCATCCAGTCGGGTAACGACGCCAGCGTCGCCCTGTCCGAGCACATTGCCGGCAGCGAAGACGCTTTTGCCGACATGATGAACAAGACCGCCGGTGAGCTGGGCATGTCCAACAGCCACTTCATGAACCCGACCGGCCTGCCGAATCCGGATCACTACTCGTCGGCTCACGACATGTCGTTGCTGGCTCGCGCCATCATCCACGAAGACCCGACTCACTACGCGATCTACTCGCAGAAAGAGTTCTTCTGGAACGGTATCAAGCAGCCTAACCGCAACCTGTTGTTGTGGCGCGACAAAACCGTTGATGGTCTGAAAACCGGTCACACCGACGAAGCCGGCTATTGCATGGTGTCTTCGGCCGTACGTGATGGCATGCGCCTGATCGCCGTGGTGTTCGGCACCAACAGTGAAGCGGCCCGTGCTGCAGAGACCCAGAAGCTGCTGACCTACGGTTTCCGTTTCTTCGAAACCCAGACCTTCTACCAGAAGGGCACCGAGCTGGCTCAGGCTCCGGTTTGGAAAGGCACCACCAACCAGGTCAAGGCTGGCCTGGCGGATGACCTGACCATGACCCTGCCAAAAGGCCAACTGAAAAAGCTGGCTGCAAGCATGACCATGAACCCGCAACTGATGGCCCCTATCGCCAAAGGCGATGTGATCGGCAAGGTTGAGGTCAAACTTGACGACAAGGTTGTGCACAGTGCTGACCTGATCGCCCTTGAGCCCGTCGAGGAAGGTGGTATTTTCCGACGCGTGTGGGATAGCATCCGTCTATTCTTCTACGGGCTGTTCAACTGATTGCACCCACCTGTGTGCCCCCGCGCCTACCCTGCGCGGGGGCACCTTTGTTGTTCCGGGCTTACGAGGCCAATACGCCATGAGCGATACCGAAGTAAAGGCGCCAAAGATCGAATTCCCCAACGTGGATTACCCGGTTAAGGTGATCAGCGACACGGGTGTGGGCAATAAGGACAAAATCATCGATATCGTCAAGAAACACGCGACGGTCAACGATGATCGTGTCGATGAGCGCCAGAGCACCAACGGCAAGTACACGACGATCCAGCTGCATATCGTGGCCACTGATCAGGATCAGCTCTACAACATCAACAGCGAATTGCGAGCCACCGGCTTCGTACATATGGTGTTGTGATGTCGCAGGTCTTGGGTATTCGTGAGCTGGGCCAGCTTGATTACGAGCGCACCTGGCTGGCGATGCAGCGTTTCACCGATGAGCGCAAGCTTGTGCCGGACACGCAAGATGAAGTCTGGCTGGTGCAGCACCCGCCGGTGTTTACCCAAGGCCAGGCAGGCAAGGCCGAGCATCTGCTGCTACCGGGAGATATCCCGGTGGTGAAGTCGGATCGCGGTGGCCAGGTGACCTACCACGGCCCCGGCCAATTGGTTGCCTACCTGATGCTCGATGTGCGCCGGCTGGGCTATGGCGTACGTGAGCTGGTCACGCGGATGGAACAGTGCCTGATCGACTTGCTCGCCAGCTATGGCGTGAGCGCTGCAGCCAAGGCCGATGCGCCGGGCGTGTATGTCGATGGCGCGAAAATCGCCTCTTTGGGCCTGCGGATCCGCAATGGCTGCTCCTTCCACGGCCTGGCCCTGAATGTGGACATGGACCTGGAACCGTTTCGACGGATTAACCCCTGTGGCTATGCGGGGCTGGCGATGACCCAGCTGCGTGACCATGCAGGGCCGATTGAATTTGCCGAGGTTGGTGCCCGGCTGCGCTCGCAGCTCGTCAAACACCTCGACTATGCTGAGCAGACGACCCTGACGGGCGGAATCGATTGATATGACTACTGCGCAAGACGCTGTTCAAACCCTGATCCCAACGCTGGATATCTCAGAACGTGCGGCCCGCGCCAGCGAGGCCCGTTCCAAGGTTGAGACCGGCGTCAAGTTGCGCGGTGCCGAGAAGGTTGCGCGTATCCCGGTAAAGATCATTCCGACCACCGAACTGCCGAAGAAGCCTGACTGGATTCGCGTGCGCATTCCGGTTTCTCCGGAAGTCGACCGTATCAAGTCCCTGCTGCGTAAGCACAAGCTGCACAGCGTGTGCGAAGAAGCCTCCTGCCCGAACCTGGGCGAATGCTTCTCGGGCGGTACCGCGACCTTCATGATCATGGGTGACATCTGCACCCGTCGTTGCCCGTTCTGTGACGTGGGCCACGGCCGACCGAAGCCACTGGACACCAATGAGCCGGAAAGCCTGGCGATTGCCATCGCTGATCTGCGCCTGAAGTACGTGGTGATCACCTCGGTAGACCGCGATGACCTGCGTGACGGTGGTGCCCAGCACTTTGCCGACTGCATCCGCGAAATCCGCAAACTGTCGCCGGGCGTGCTGCTCGAAACACTTGTTCCGGACTACCGTGGGCGCATGGATGTTGCGCTTGAAATCACCGCAGCCGAGCCGCCGGACGTGTTCAACCACAACCTCGAAACTGTGCCGCGCCTGTACAAGGCTGCGCGTCCGGGCTCCGATTACCAGTGGTCGCTGACCCTGCTGCAACGTTTCAAGCAGATGATGCCGCACATTCCGACCAAGTCGGGCCTGATGCTGGGGCTGGGCGAGACAGACGAGGAAGTGATCGAAGTGATGAAGCGCATGCGCGAACATGACATCGACATGCTGACCCTGGGTCAGTACCTGCAACCGTCGCGCAACCACTTGCCGGTCCAGCGTTTCGTACACCCGGACACCTTCGCGTGGTTTGCCGAGGAAGGCTACAAGATGGGCTTTAAAAACGTGGCATCCGGTCCGCTGGTACGTTCTTCGTACCACGCTGATGAACAAGCCAAGCTGGTCAAATCCATGCTGGTGAGTGCCTGACTCCATGACTAACCGGCTCACCGCGCCAGTGTCCTTCAAGGCCCATAGCGCGGTGCCCGCGTTGCCCGCTGGCGGGGTGATCGCCCTGATCGCCCCGGCAGGCCCTGCCGAACTTGACCTGAACCTCGCGACCCAATGGATGCATGCACGCGGCTACCAGCTGCGGGTCTATCCGGGGGTGTGGCAGCGGGAGGGTTATCTTGCCGGTTCTGATGCAGAGCGTTTACGCGACCTGCATGAGGCTTTTGCCGATGACAGCATTGATGCCATTTTCTGCCTGCGCGGCGGCTATGGCAGCCCGCGCTTGCTCGATGGCATCGACTTTGAGCTGTTGCGTCGTCATCCCAAGCCGTTTGTCGGCTACAGCGATATCACCGCGTTGCATCTGGCGATCACCCGTTACGCGGGCTTTGTGACCTTTCACGGGCCTATGGTGAACGCTGATCTGCTGGGCAACAAACAACCGCCTACCGAAACTTCATTGCTGCGTATGCTCGGCGGGCAACAGCCGCCCGTGCTGGAGCATCCCGCGGCCTGGCCGTTGACGACCATTGCCCCGGGCTGCGCCAGTGGCCGTTTGCTGGGTGGCAATCTGTCGATGATCTGCGCGGTGATGGGCACGGCGTTTGAACTGGACAGCGAAGACATCATCCTGTTTATCGAAGACGTCAACGAAGCGTTGTACCGGGTCGACCGTCTGCTGACGCATTTGCGCCTGGCGGGCAAGCTCGACAGGTTGCGCGGAGTGCTGGTGGGGGACGTGGCCGGAGTTGATGTTGCGGCGCTGGAGCGGTTGCTCACCCAGGAGCTGGGCGGTCTGGGTATTCCGGTGCTGGCCGGTTGGCGCAGCGGGCATTGCGATCCGAACCTGACCTTGCCGATGGGGGCGCAGGTCAGGCTTGATGCTGATCAGCAGTTGCTGGTGCTTGAGCAGGATGTAGTTGTAAGCGCCTGAACCTGAAGCCCCTCTCCCATAGGGAGAGGGTAGCAACCTTACCGGCTACGCAAACTCTCCAGCAGCTTGTGGCTCGGATAGCCGTCTGCTGGCCAACCCATGGCCTGCTGCGCGCTGCGAATAGCCTTGCGGGTATTGGCGCCGATAATGCCGTCTGCATTACCCGCATCATAATTGCGCTGGCTCAGCAGCATTTGCAGTTCGACGCGCTCGGAGCGGCTCAGCGGTCGGTCGTCTTTTGGCCAGTCGGCCAAAATGGTCCCGCCACCGTTGAAACGTTGCGACAACAAGCCCACGGCCAGTGCATAGGATGATGAGTTGTTGTAACGCAAGATGGCGCGGAAGTTATCCAGTACCAGAAACGCCGGGCCACGATAGCCTGCAGGGAGCAGCAGGGCAGCGCTTAACTGCTCTGAGCCTGCGGCGCTGGCAGGTACCTTGACTCCCAGTTTTTGCCATTCGGCAACGCTCTTTTTGATTGCGCCATCAGCCAGGGCATAGTCGAACCCGGCAGGCAGCGTCACTTCAAAGCCCCACGGCTGGCCTTGCTTCCAGCCCGAGCTTTGCAGGTAGTGGGCAGTCGAGGCCAGGGCATCTGCCGAGCTGTTCCATATATCACGACGGCCATCACCATCGAAATCCACGGCGTGGGTTTCATAGGTGGTGGGGATAAACTGGGTCTGGCCCATTGCGCCCGCCCACGAGCCGAGCATTTTTTCGGGGCTTATATCGCCTTCCTGAATAATCTTCAGTGCAGCGATCAATTGGCTTTGAGCAAACTCCGGGCGCCGCCCTTCATAGGCCAGGGTCGCGAGGGAGCGAATGACTGACTTGTTGCCCTGGAACGAGCCAAAATTGCTTTCCATGCCCCAGACCGAAACCAGCGCCTGGCGATCAACGCCATAACGCTGCTCGATGCGGCCCAGCAGTTCGGCATTCTGCTCCAGCAAACGCTGGCCATTACGTACACGCAAAGGCGACAGGGCACCGTCCAGGTACTCCCAGACCGGGCGGCTGAATTCGGGCTGGCTGCGGTCGGCCTTGATCACGCTCATGTCTGGCGTAATCCCGGCAAAGGCGTTATCGAATACCAGCGGGTTGATTCCGGCTTTAAGCGCCTGGGCGCGGAAATCGGCTTGCCATTCGCTGAAGCTTTGAGTGGGCTGAACAAGAGGGGTGTCGGTGCCTGGCACTGGCGCGCTGCTGATGACCGCAGGTGCCGGAGGTACCACAGGCAAGGTTTGAGCATCGGCTGCGGTCGGTTTCTCTGCGCAGGCGACTAAAAGGATGACGCTGGAAGCAGCGATCAGTTGGCGCATCGGCCAACGGCGTGTATGACGTGAGAGCATGCGCAGGTCCAGGTAATGCAAAACAGAAGCAGACCTTATCATCCCCGTCGTCAGGCAGCCAGAAAGTAAAAAGCCTCCCGGTCTCTCGACTGGAAGGCTTCGCGGCGGTAGCTGCCTTTGCCTTTGGCGGGGCGTTCCTGGCGGCTGCGGAACAGGGGTTGGGCAACAATGGATTTGGCCTTGTTGGGGCGCTTGCTCATGGCATGTGCTCTCGCTTGAGTTGAACAAGCGCAAATCATCGGCCGGTTTTTTCGTATTGTCCACAGGATAGTGATCGGTGGGAGCGGGCTTGCTCGCGTTAGCATCAACGCTATCAGCCTGTCAGGCCGCGACGCCCGTATCGCGAGCAAGCCCGCTCCCACAGAAAGCAGTGTTTATTCAGCTGGCAGATTCAGGCGTTGCCCGCACATCAGCAGCACCAGACGACTCAGGCTGCTCCAGGCAGACCCTGCTGCCTGGCCCTTGATCTGGGCATCGATACGCTGCGCGTCCAACAACAATTGTGCCCAGCGCTGCGCCGAATAACGCTGCAAGGCTTTGCTCATCAACGGTTTGCGCTTGTCCCACACCGGTGGTCGCGCCTGGCTGAACGCCTTGTCCAATGGCGTGCCCTGGCTGTACTGCAGGGCAATATTGGCCAGTACGCGCAGCTCACGCGCCAGGGCCCACAAGATCACAGGAGGCTCTACGCCTTCACCGCGCAAGCCTTCGAGCATACGCAGGGCATGGGCAGCTTCGCCGTTAAGTACCGCATCCACCAGGCCAAATACATCAAACCGCGCACTGTCAGCCACTGCGGCTTGCACGGTTTCGACAGTGATTTGCCCGTCCTCAGCCATTAACTTGAGCTTTTCGATTTCCTGCGCAGCAGCCAGAAGATTGCCTTCGACCCGGGCTGCTATCAGTTCCACCGCATCATGGGTGGCCGACAGCCCGGCCTGCGACAAGCGCTGGCGAATCCATTGCGGCAACTGGTTGGCGTCCACCGGCCAGATCTGCACGAACTGGGTTTGCGCCCCTTCAATCAGCGCCTTGCCCCACTTGGTCTTTTGCGCACTGCCGTCGAGTTTGGGCAGGCTGATCAGCAGCAGGGTGTCTTCGGCAGGGCGCGAGCAGTATTCGATCAACGCCGCAGCACCCTTGTCGCCAGGCTTGCCCGAAGGCAGGCGCAGTTCCAGCAGGCGCTTTTCGGCAAACAGCGACATGCTGGCACCGGCTTGCAGCAGCGTGCCCCAGTCAAAGCTGGCGTCGGCGCTGAACACCTGGCGCTCATCGAAACCCTGCTTGCGGGCGGTACTGCGGATGGCGTCGGCGGTTTCCTGGCACAACAACGGGTCATCGCCGCTGATGATGTAGACGGGCGAAAGGGGGCCTTGCAGATGCTTGGCGAGTTGGGCGGGAGCGAGTTTCATAGGACCATAACGATAGCGGGGCGCTTGAGCGCCCCGTATGCCTTACTGGTTTTGCAGTTCGAGAGGCGACTGTTGAGGAGTTTCCTCTTGAGCCTTGCGTGCAGCTTCGATGGCATCGGCTTCAGCCTTGGCCTTCGCTTCGGCTTGCTGTTGCAGTACTTCCAGCTGGGCCGGGGTCAATTGCTCCAGGCGCAGAACCAGTTGCTGGATCAGGTCGCGGCGCATTTCCTTGCGGATCATGTCGCCTTCCTGGGTGCTGCCTGCCACGTTACTGCCATCCTGCAGGTAGACTTTGTAGGCTTCAACCTTGTCGCTCAGCAGCGTCAGATGGCTCGGCCCCTGAATTTCGTATTTCACTACGTTGTTCAACTGATACTCGGCGGTACCCGAATTGCCGGTGTAGCTGGCAGAACGCTGGGTTTCCTTCTCGTCGGTCAGAACCAGTTTGTATGGTGCGTTGGCAGTGATTTTCACGCCGCTGTTTTCCAGCACCTGACGCAGCTGGCGCACAGTGTCGCCATAGGCGTTGCGCGCGCTGACATCGAGTTCGGTGATCGTCAGCTGGTTGGTGCCGGTACCGCGCAGTTGAAAGCCGCAGGCGCTCAACAGAACTGCGAGACCCATCACCAGCAAGTTGCGTTTGATCATGTGTTGCTCCCCTTGAAACCAGATGGGCCGACCACGCGGCCCTGAAGGTCTTGTTGGGCGCCCGCGCATGACGCGGGCGCCTGTTCCAGTTAGCTGGCGACGATATTGACCAATTTGCCTGGTACCACGATCACTTTGCGAATCGTCAGGCCTTCTGTAAAGCGCAGTACGTTTTCGTTGGTGCGGGCAGCAGCTTCAACCTCTTCACGGCTGGCAGCAGCTGGCATTTCAATATGCCCGCGCAGCTTGCCGTTGACCTGGATAACCAGTTGCAGGGTGTCTTGAACCAGCGCGGTTTCATCCAGGGTTGGCCATGCAGCGTCGATGATTGCACCTGCATGCCCCAACCGGTTCCACAGCTCATGGCTGATGTGCGGTGTGATCGGCGCCAGTACCAGAGCTACAGTCTCGAGACCTTCCTGCAGCAGGGCGCGGTCTTGTTCAGTCGCTTGCGGTGCTTTTTCGAGCACGTTCATCACGGTCATCACCTGGGCGACGGCGGTGTTGAACTTGTGGTGCTGGCCGACGTCCTGGCTGGCTTGCTTGATAGCCTGGTGGATGGCACGGCGAATGACTTTTTGCTCATCGTTCAGGCTGGCGATATCCAGCGCGCCCGGCAGGCCTTGGCCTACATGGGCATGGGCCAGGCGCCATACACGCTTGAGGAAGCGGTGGGAGCCTTCAACGCCCGAGTCGGACCATTCCAGGCTTGCGTCAGGCGGCGAAGCAAACATCATGAACAGGCGGCAGGTGTCTGCGCCGTACTGTTCGATCATGTATTGCGGGTCAACACCGTTGTTGAGCGACTTGGACATTTTCTGCGTGCCGCCGATTTCCACCGGCAGGCCGTCACTCTTCAGCGTGGCGCCGATGATCTTGGCCTTGGCATCACGTTCGATTTCCACGTCGTCCGGGTTGAAGTAATCCTTGCCGCCGTTGTCCAGCGTACGGAAGTAGGTCTCGGCGATTACCATGCCCTGGGTCAACAGGTTCTTGAACGGCTCGTTGGAGCTGACCAGGCCTTCGTCACGCATCAGCTTGTGGAAGAAGCGCGCGTACAGCAGGTGCAAAATGGCGTGTTCGATACCGCCGATGTACTGGTCCACCGGTAGCCAGTGGTCTGCTGCCGATTTCTCGACCAGACCGCCTTCATAGTGCGGCGAGGCGTAACGTGCGTAGTACCACGACGACTCGACGAAGGTGTCCATCGTGTCGGTTTCGCGTTTGGCCGGTGCGCCACATTTAGGGCAGCTGCACTCGTAGAATTCAGGCATGCGTGCCAGTGGCGAACCGGCGCCATCGGGTACGACATCTTCTGGCAAGACCACTGGCAGCTGGGCTTCAGGCACTGGTACGTCACCGCAGGTATCGCAATGCACGATCGGGATCGGGCAGCCCCAGTAGCGCTGGCGGCTGATGCCCCAGTCACGCAGGCGGAACTGGGTGCGCGCCTGGCCCAGGCCTTTGGCAGCCAGGGCGGCTTCGATGGCGGCGAATGCGGCGTCGAAATCCAGGCCGTCAAATTCGCCGGAGTTGATCAGCGGGCCGTGCTCGTTGTAAGCGTCCTGCCACGGTGCCGGTGACTCGTCGCCAGCACTGGTACGCACAACCGGCTTGATCGGCAGGTTGTACTTGGTGGCGAATTCGAAATCACGCTCGTCGTGTGCTGGTACAGCCATCACCGCGCCGTCGCCGTAATGCATCAGTACATAGTTGGCGACCCATACAGGAAGCTTTTCGCCGGTCAGCGGGTGCTCGACGAACAGGGAGGTTGGCAGGCCCATTTTTTCCTGGGTTGCCATGTCGGCTTCTGCCACGCTGCCGCCTTTGCACTGAGCGATAAACGCTTGCAGCTCGGGGTTTCCCTGCGCTGCCTGGGTGGCGAGCGGGTGCTCGGCAGCCACAGCGACATAGGTCGCGCCCATCAAGGTATCAGGGCGGGTGGTGAAAACCTTGAGCGCGCCTGCTGCGCCGATGGACTCGACGTTGTAAGGGAACTGCACTTCCATGCCGCGGGATTTACCAATCCAGTTGCGCTGCATGGTTTTAACCTGCTCGGGCCAGCCCGGCATGTCGTCGAGGCTTTCAAGCAGCTCATCCGCGTAAGCGGTGATCTTGAAGTAGTACATCGGGATTTCGCGTTTTTCGATTACCGCGCCCGAACGCCAGCCACGGCCGTCGATCACTTGCTCGTTGGCCAGAACGGTCTGGTCCACCGGGTCCCAGTTCACGGTGCCGTTTTTACGGTAGATCACACCTTTTTCGAACAGGCGGGTGAACAGCCATTGTTCCCAACGGTAGTAATCCGGCTTGCAGGTCGTGATTTCGCGCGACCAGTCAACGGCCAGACCCAGGCTGCGCAGCTGGGTTTTCATGTAGGCGATGTTTTCGTACGTCCATTTGGCCGGCGCGACCTTGTTTTTCATCGCGGCGTTTTCGGCCGGCATGCCAAAGGCGTCCCAACCCATGGGTTGCAGGACGTTTTTGCCGAGCATGCGCTGGTAACGGGAGATCACGTCACCGATGGTGTAGTTGCGCACGTGCCCCATGTGTAGCTTGCCGCTTGGGTACGGGAACATCGATAGGCAGTAGAACGTCTCTTTGCCTAGATCTTCGCTGACTTCGAAGGACTTTTGGTTGTCCCAGAATGATTGGGCGGCGGCTTCTATTTCACGGGGCTGATATTGTTCGTGCATGGCTACTTGTACTGATAAAGGGTGGCCTAATCCTCTTCAACATAGACCGGCGACAGTGTTGCCCGGTCAGGTTGGAGCAGGGGTTACAGGAAGTCCCGTAGCATACATGACCCCGCTCTATCGAGGGAAACCCTGATTGCCTCATCACTCCGTTGGTCGCAGCAGCACGCCGCTTTTACAAGCGCAGCTAAGCTCTCCTGTGGGGGAGATTCATTTCCTTAAATGAGGTGGACGGATGGCAGAGTTGCAACGCAGCGTAGCAACATCGCAAGTGTATGAGCGGCTGATTGATCGTTTGAGTGTGGCTCTTGATTCAGCAAAGACGGCTGTCCAATTACGTGATGAACGCCCAGTCGAGTTGGAATTGCGAGGCTTGAGTCATGCCGAGCTGGAGTTGATCAACCTCTATTTGAACCGGATCGGGCGTGAGGCAATTAAACGCTCGCAAGGCAGCGTGAACATGCAGGATGCCCCCAGGGCCAAGGTTATCTGGCTTAAAGACAGGGTGCAGGGAGCTTAGGCCATACGGCGATTCAAGCCCGGCCTTCAACAAAGCCGCATCAAGAAAGTTGTACCTCCGGGTTGATGCATTACACGTTTGTGTTTGGGTTTCTCACCTGCGTTGTTGATGCGCTCAATCAACCCCCTTAGGCTTCGGGCATCTTTGGAGATGCTCGATGCCTATTCGATACTTTTTAAAACAGCTTCTATTACCCCCTGGCATTTTTCTGTTGCTCCTGGCGCTTGCCTGGTGGCTACGGCGTTCGCGCCCGCGAGTGGCGGGTGTGTTGTTTGCCCTGGGGCTGGGCGGCTTCTGGCTGATGAGTTTGCCAATAATGGTGGAGTGGGGCGCCCGTGTGCTGGAGCGCGAACCACCGCTGGCGCAGAGCGAGTGGTCGACGCTGGCCGCGCGTGCCGATGCCATTGTGGTGCTGGGCTCGGGGCGTGAGCGGGGGGATCCGGCCTGGGGCAGCGATCAGCCCACCGGCATCGGTCTGGAGCGCCAGCGCTATGCCGCCCGACTGGCGAAGGCTTCGGGCTTGCCGGTGTTGACCACTGGCGGTTTGCACTACGGCTCGCCGCCCAGTGAGGCGCAGTTGATGGCGGATTCATTGCGTGATGATTTCGGCGTGCAAGTACGGTGGAAAGAACAGCAAAGCCGCACAACGTGGGAAAACGCCAAAATGACCGCAGACATTCTGCTGCCGCTGGGGGTCAAGCGGGTGGTCGTGGTGACGCACGGCTGGCATATGTCGCGTTCGGTGTGGAGTTTTGAAAAGGCTGGTTTTGACGTGGTGCCTGCGCCGGTCGGTTTTTTCAGTGCCGACAATGCGCGACCGCTGGGGGGCTGGATGCCTGAGTACAAAGCGTTCTGGCAGTCCGGGCTATTGATCAATGAAGCGGTAGGGCAGATTGCCTATCCGTTGTTTTATCGCTGACCCATTAAGCAAAAGCCCCTCACCCTGGCCCTCTCCCGGAGGGAGAGGGGATTAAAGGCAAAAGCAGCTCTACGCAACACCACCTGTCAGCTCCCTCTCCCTCTCCCTCTCCCTCTCCCTCCGGGAGAGGGTTGGGGTGAGGGTAGAAGACGCAGAAGCACAAGGCTAGACCGTCTTGGCAATCCGGCTGGTGACCAGGGCCCAGCCAATCAGCAGGCTGCACAGGATGATCAGTGGCCATGAGCGCCATTGCAGGTAAGGCGTGAGGTTGTGCATGGGCACCACTTCGCCGTACATGATGCCTTGCTCGAACTGCGGAATTTGCGTGGTGATTTGCCCAAACGGGTTAATCAATGCCGTGACGCCATTGTTGGTGGCCCGAATCATCCAGCGCCCGGCTTCCAGGGCGCGCATCTGCGCCATTTGCAGGTGTTGCAGCGGCCCAATCGAGGTGCCGAACCAGGTGTCATTGCTGATGGTCAGCAGGATATCGCTCTGGGCAGCAAGCCCGGCCACGAAGTCCGGATACACAACTTCATAGCAAATCAATGGCGCGATTTGATAACCCTTGGCCTGCAACATGGCCTGGTCCGCCGGGCCGCGGGCAAAGTCCGACATTGGCAGATCAAAAAATGCGATCAGGCCGCGCAGTACATCCTGCAGCGGCACATATTCGCCAAATGGCACCAGCTTCTGTTTCAGGTAAACACCATCGCCCTCGCCCACAGCGGTGATGCCGTTGAAGTAGCGCGGTTCATGTCGCACTTCCTGGCGGATCGGCACGCCGGTAATCAGCGCTGAGTTACGATCGGCGGCAAACCGGCCCATCATGCTCAAAAAGCCTTCAGCGTTCTCTTTGAGGACAGGGACAGCGGTTTCCGGCCAAACGATCAGGTCGACACGTTTGGAACTGAAGGTCATGTCACGGTAAAGGGCCAGCTGTGCATTGACCTGGGCCGGGTCCCATTTCATGCTTTGTTCGATATTGCCCTGGATCGCCGCCACGCTCAGCGGGTCACCCGATGGGCTGGTCCAGGCGTGGTGCTTGAGGGCCTGGCCGACGGCCCAGGGGCCGATCAGCAAGACCACCCCTGCGGCGACAAAAGCCTTGCGTCTGGCCTTGATCAGGCGTGGCAAATTGCACAGCAGGGCAGCGGTTAGGGCCAGAGTGAAAGACACCAGCCACATGCCGCCCAACGGTGCGAGCCCGGCCAAAGGGCCGTCCAGCTGGCTGTAACCGGAGTACAGCCATGGGAAACCGGTGAGGAACCAGCCGCGGAACGCCTCTTGAGCAACCCATAGCGCAGCAAATGCCAGGGTATCGGCCAACGGCGCTTCATTGCGACGGATCCAGCGCGCCCACACCCAGGCGGGCAGGGCAAAGAACCAGGCGATGGCTGCCGTGAACAACAACATCAGGAAACCGGCCAGCAGCACCGAAGCGCCGCCGAAGTGGTGGATGCTGTAGTAGATCCAGCTGGTGCCCGCGCCAAACAGGCCAAAACCGAAACACCAGCCTCGGCCCAGCGCCTGTTTTGGCGACAGGTCGCGCAAACCGAGATAGAACAGGGCCAGGGCAACCAGTGCCAATGGCCAGATATCGAAGGGGGCCAACGCCAGGGTTGTCAGTGCGCCGGCCACCACGGCCAGCAAGTTACCGGGCCAGCCGGGGGAGGTTATCCAGCGCATTTCAATCCTTGGTATTGAGATTTAGCGGGCAATAGGCGTGAGACGAATCAGATGGATCCGGCGGCTGTCAGCATTGAGGATGCGGAAGCGGTAGGGGCCGATTTCAGTGGTTTCGTTGCGTTTGGGCAAGTGCCCGAATGCGCTCATGACCAGGCCGCCCACGGTGTCGAACTCGTCGTCGGAGAATTCGGTGTCGAAGAACTCGTTGAAGTTCTCGATCGGGGTCAGGGCCTTGATCAGGAAGTCACCGCTGGGCAACGGCTTGATATAGCTGTCTTCTTCGACGTCGTGCTCGTCTTCGATGTCGCCAACGATCTGCTCGAGAACGTCTTCAATCGTCACCAGACCCGCCACGCCGCCGTATTCGTCAATCACGATGGCCATGTGGTTGTGGTTGGCGCGGAACTCGCGCAACAACACGTTAAGGCGCTTGGACTCGGGGACAAATGTCGCCGGACGCAGCAAATCCTTGATGTTGTACTTGTCGCCGTTCTCTTGAAGGATCAGCGGCAGCAGGTCTTTGGCCAGGAGGACGCCAAGGACGTCGTCGTGGCTTTCGCCGATCACCGGGTAGCGCGAGTGCGCCGCGTCAATGATCGCCGGGAGAAATTCGCGGGGGGTCTGGGTTGCCTTGATGCTGATCATCTGCGAGCGAGGAACCATGATGTCCCGTACCTGCAGGTCAGCCACTTGAATGGCACCTTCGACGATGGCCAGCGCTTCACTGTCCAACAGTTTGTTCTGGTGTGCTTCGCGCAGCAGCTCAAGCAGCTCCTGGCGGTTTTTCGGCTCATGGGCAAAGGCCTGGGTCAGCTTACCTAACCATGACTTTTGCCCGTTGCTCGATCGGTCTTCGCTCATAGCGATTTACTCGTATCCCTTGGTAGTTTCAGTGGGTGTTATTCGGTTTCGTCGTCTGCATACGGGTCAGGATGACCCAGTTCTGCAAGCAACGTTCGTTCCAGTGCTTCCATTTCTTCGGCTTCTTCGTCTTCTATATGGTCGTAACCCAGAAGATGCAAGCAACCGTGTATCACCAGATGGGCCCAGTGGGCCTCAAGGCTTTTGCCTTGTTCGGCGGCTTCGCGCTCGACCACGGCCACGCAAATCACCAGATCGCCCAATAGCGGGATATCGAGGAACTCATCAGGCACGTCGGCGGGGAAGGACAGCACATTGGTGGCGTAGTCTTTTTGGCGCCAGGTGTGGTTCAGTTCACGACCTTCGGGTTCGTCTACCAGACGAATGGTCATTTCCGAATCGGCGCTGCGCTGGCGCAAAGCCAGTTCACACCATTGGCGGAACTGGGCTTCGCTGGGGGCACTGGCGTCAGTCGCCAGTTGCAGGTCAAGCTCAAGCATCGTGGCGGTAATCCTTTGCAGCGGGCAGCGCGGCCAGCTTGTCGGCGGCTTCCTGTTCGTAGCGACCGTAGGCCTCGACGATGCGCTGCACCAGCGGGTGGCGCACGACGTCCTTGGACTGGAAGTGGGTAAAGCTGATGCCCGGCACGTCCTTGAGCACTTCAATGACATGGTTCAGCCCCGATTTCGTGCCTTTGGGCAGGTCGATCTGGGTGATGTCACCGGTGATCACGGCGGTCGAGCCGAAGCCGATGCGGGTCAGGAACATTTTCATCTGCTCGACCGTGGTGTTCTGGCTTTCGTCGAGAATGATGAAACTGTTGTTCAGCGTGCGGCCGCGCATGTAGGCCAGTGGCGCGACTTCGATCACCTGGCGCTCGATCAGCTTGGCCACGTATTCAAAACCAAGCATTTCGTACAGTGCGTCGTAGAGCGGGCGCAGGTACGGGTCTATTTTTTGCGACAGGTCACCCGGCAGGAAACCGAGCTTCTCACCGGCCTCAACCGCCGGGCGCACCAGCAGGATGCGGCGGATCTGCTCGCGTTCCAGGGCATCAACTGCGCAGGCCACAGCCAGATAGGTTTTACCCGTACCCGCCGGGCCAATGCCGAAGTTGATGTCGTTGCCCAGGATCTCTTTGACGTAACGCTGCTGGTTGATCCCGCGAGGGCGGATCATGCCCTTTTTGGTGCGCAGCGAAACACTGGCTTCAGCCACCGGGTTGCTGGCGAGGTCTTGTACCGCAGACTCTTGCAGGAACAGGTGAACCATGTCCGGCGAAAGCTCGGTAGCCTTGGTTTCGCGGTACAGGCGGCGCAGCAGGTTTTCTGCCGAAGAAGTGATTTTCGGGTCGCCGATCAGCTCGAACTGGTTACCGCGATTGCGGATTTCGATCGTCAGGCGTTGCTCGATCAAGCGCAGATGCTCGTCGAATTGCCCGCACAGATTGGCGAAACGGCGGGCCTCAAAGGGCTCGAGAAGGAAGCGATGTGGTTCGATGGGTGCGTTCAAGGTCGTATTTAGCCGCCCTTAGGCAATTGATATGAAATTAAGGATAACGCTAGCAGGTCAAGCGTGAAAGGACTTCACCAAATGTTTGATGTGGGAGCGGGTTTGCTCGCGATTGCACCACCGCACTCATCCAGTCGGACCGTGTTGCGTGCATCGCGAGCAAGCCCGCTCCCACAAGGGACGATGGCGTGTGGTCAGTTCAGCAGCGAGCCCCGCAACGAGTGCGGCTGGGCCGCATCAATATGCACATCGGCGAATTGCCCGATCAACTGCGGGTTGTCGCAGCGGAAGTTGACGATGCGGTTGTTCTCGGTCCGGCCCTGCAATTCGCCCGGGTCTTTTTTCGAGTAGTCGGTTACCAGGATCCGCTGGGTCGACCCTACCATCTGGCGGCTGATCTCGAAGCCCTGTTGGTTGAGACGATGTTGCAGCGCGTTCAGACGCTCTTTCTTGCGCTCTTCCGGGGTGTCGTCCGTCAGGTCTGCTGCCGGGGTGCCCGGGCGCTGGCTGTAGACAAAAGAGTAGGAAAAGTCGAAACCCACGTCTTCGATCAGCTTCATGGTCTGTTCGAAGTCTTTTTCGGTTTCGCCCGGGAAGCCGACAATAAAGTCGGAGCTGATGCAGATCCCCGGTACGGCAGCACGCAGTTTGCGCAGCTTGGACTTGTACTCCAGCGCCGTGTGATTGCGTTTCATCGCCGACAGAATGCGGTCGGAGCCCGATTGCACCGGAAGATGCAGGTGTTTGACCAGTTCCGGGACTTCGGCGTGAGCCTGGATCAGGCTGTCGGAAAACTCCAGAGGGTGGGAGGTGGTGTAGCGGATACGCTCGATACCGTCGATCGCCGCAACCACACGGATCAGCTCGGCAAGGTCGGCGAGGCGGCCACCTTCGGTCAGGCCGCGATAGCCGTTGACGTTCTGGCCAAGCAGGGTCACTTCACGCACGCCGTTTTCAGCCAGGTGGATCACCTCGGCCAATACATCATCGAAGGGCCGGCTGACTTCTTCGCCGCGGGTGTAAGGCACCACGCAGAACGTGCAGTACTTGCTGCAACCTTCCATGACCGACACGTAGGCGCTTGGGCCGTCGATGCGAGGCTCTGGCAGGTGATCGAATTTCTCGATTTCAGGGAATGACACATCAACCTGCGGCAGTTTGGTGATGCGCGCGGCGTCAATCATTTCCGGCAGGCGGTGCAGGGTTTGCGGGCCGAATACCACGTCCACATACGGGGCGCGATCGCGGATCGCCGCGCCTTCCTGGCTGGCCACGCAACCGCCCACGGCGATAACCATGTCGGGGTTGGCCAGTTTCAGTTCGCGCCAGCGACCCAGTTGGGAGTACACGCGGTCCTGGGCACGTTCACGGATTGAACAGGTATTCAGCAGGATGACATCAGCGTCTTCGGCGCGCGCTGTGACTTCCAGGGCCTGATGTTCACCCAGCAGGTCGACCATGCGCGAGCTGTCGTACTCATTCATCTGGCAACCGTGGGTTTCGATGTAAAGCTTCTTGGCCATGGGTGTTCATCAAGTGGTTCAAAGAACCGCACATTATAGGGGTCATAGCCGTTGCTTCCTAGCGTTGTGCGTCTGATGGCTATGCTATAGTTCGCGCCCTCTTTTTTACCTTCAGATGCTTACCCGCCCACCATGACCAAACGTGAAGCTCCAATCTACAAGGTGATTTTCCTCAACCAGGGCCAGGTGTTCGAAATGTACGCCAAGCAGATCTATCAAAGTGATCTGTGGGGGTTTCTGGAAGTAGAGGAATTCGTCTTCGGTGAGCGCACACAAATGGTTGTCGACCCCAGCGAAGAAAAGCTCAAGGCTCAGTTTGAAGGTGTGGTGCGCAGCTTTGTGCCGATGCACTCGATTGTCCGTATCGATGAGGTTGAGCGGCTGGGCACGCCTAAAATCAGTGAAGCCCGTGGTGTCAGCAATGTGATGCCGTTTCCGTTTCCGATGCCGGACAAGTAAGGGCTTTTCTTTCCCTTCCCGCGCTCGCAATCCCTTCATGGCGACAGCAAGTCCCCTTGTCGATACGCCTGCGCCCCGGCGACATGGGCAATGGTCATTCCCGCAGTCGCCATGCGCCGCAATGAGCGGACATAGAGCAAGCCTTCGCGTTGACAGACCACTGGAGTAATACGGTCCGTGATGGGGTCAATGATGTCTGCCACCACAGCCCCCGCCTGCAGGTAGTCACCCACTTGCGCATAAAACACCAGCAAACCCCCCGTGGGGCTGTTCAACGGCTCGACGCCCGCTAGCGGGGTCGGCGGGTTGAGCAATGCCGGAAGTGCTTTTGGCTGCCCTTCGACTGCACCCGCATGGATCAAGTAGTCGATCAGCGCCTGGCTATCGTCACGCGCCAGTTCGTGGGTCACATCCGCCACCCCTCGCAGCTCAACGGTCACGGCAAAGCTGCAGCACGCCAGGGGGAAACGTGGCGCAAAGCGCGCTTGCATCTGCGCCCAGAACAGGGTGAACCATTCATCGAAGGACTGCCCGCCCGACTCGGTGGCCATAAAGCAGGCTCGGGCCCCCAGGTAACGGGCCAGGGGCTCTACCTGCGGCCAGAAGGCCGGGGCCAGGTACAGGTGCTGCACGGCTTCGAAGTCGCAGTGCAGGTCCAGGACCATATCGGCATCGCACGCCAGGGTCTGCAGGGTCTGACGCAGGGCCTGCACGTGGGTCAGCGGCTGCGTGGCGACCAGGACACGGCGCAAGGCCGAGCGGATCAGTTGCGTATTGTGCTCTGGATCCTGGGTCAACTGGCCCTCGACACTATCGCCCACCTCCTGACTGACATCCACAAAGAAGCGGTTGAAATTCTGTCGGCTTTCGTTATCAAAACGCCCCTGGGGCACGTCCATCAGCACCTGCTCCAGCCCCGCCGGGTTGGCCACGGGCACCAGCACTATGTGCTTGCGCAACAGGCCGGCCTGCTCGAGTTCCAGCATGCGCTGCTTGAGATGCCAGATCACCAGCATGCCCGGCAGCTCGTCCGCGTGCAGCGACGCCTGGATATAGATTTTCCCGTGCTCTGGCGCTGGTCCGTAATGAAAACTATGGATTTGCCGACAGGTGCCCGGTACGGCGGCCAGCACATCATGACGTTGGTGGTGCATGGGGGTTCTCCTATCGGCGCGGGCCGAGAAATGCCAGCCAGCGCCGCTCGGCCAGGCGAAACAGGCCCACCAGGGCAAAGGTGGCGATAAGGTACAGCCCGGCAGCGATGACAAACGAAGGGAAGGTCTGAAGGGTGGCCGCGTTGGCATCCCGGGCGACTTTGAGAATGTCAGGGACCGTGGCGGTGAAGGCCAGGGTGGTGGAGTGCAGCAACAGGATCACTTCGTTGCTGTAAACCGGCAAGGCGCGGCGCAGTGCCTGGGGCATGACGACGCGACGGTAGAGCTTCCAGCCATTGAAGCCATACGCCCGGGCAGCTTGTACCTCCCCCCGGGCGATTGAACGGATCGCACCGGCGAAGATTTCCGTGGTGTAGGCGCACGTATTGAGGGTGAAGGCCAGCAGGGTGCAGTTGATGGCATCGCGAAAAAATGCGCCCAGCAACGGCTGCGACTGAACGGCGGCAAGGCTGTAGATGCCCGAGTAGCAGATCAACAGCTGGATATACAGCGGCGTGCCGCGAAACAGGTAAGTAAAGCCATGCACCGGCCAGCGCACCCAGCGGTTTTCAGAAACCCGGGCAATGGCCAGCGGGATCGAGAGTACAAAACCCATGCCGATGGAAGCAGTGGTCAGCCACAAGGTCATGGCCAGACCGCTGATCTGCTGGCCATCGCTATACAAAAAAGGCTGCCAATACGACAGCAATACTTCGATCATCGCGCACCCCGCTCGAACCCCACGGCGAAGCGCCGCTCAAGCCTGTGCAATACGCTGTTGGAGGCAACGGCTATCAGCAGGTAGATCACTGCCGCCAGCACCAGGAAGTTAAACAGTTGAAAACTGCTTTTTCCCGCGTCGCTGGCTGCCTTTACCAGCTCGGCCAGGCCGATGATCGACACCAGCGAGGTTGCCTTGAGCAGCACCAGCCAGTTGTTGCCCAACCCCGGCAGCGCAAAGCGCATCATCTGCGGGAACAGCACACGACAAAAACACTGCATCGGGCTCAGGCCGTAGGCCCTGGCAGCCTCAATCTGCCCAAAGGGCACTGCGAGAATGGCGCCGCGCAAGGTTTCGGTGAAGTAAGCGCCGTAGATAAAGCCCAGGGTCATCACCCCGGCAGTGAAGGCATCTATCTCTATATAGGCCCAGCCCAGCCTGTCCGTGAGTTGGCCGAGCCAGGTTTGCAGGCCGTAGAAGATCAGCAGCATCAGCACAAGGTCGGGCACGCCGCGGATCAGGGTGGTGTAAAGCCGGGCCATCCATCGCGCCGCACGGCTTGTGGATAGCTTGGCTCCTGCGCCCAGCAGCCCCAGAAACAGGCTCAGCAGCAGTGATATCAGCGCCAGCTTGATCGTCATCCAGGTGCCCAGTGCCAGCAATGGCGCGTAAACCTGAAGGCCGCTCATTTATTGCTGTACAGAACAAGATCCCCGAAATACTGCTTTTGCAGCCGTGCGTAGGTGCCATCGGCATGCAGTTGGGCGAGGCCTTTATCGAGCAGAGCCTTGAGTGCTTGATTGCCCTTGAGGATGCCAATGGCGCTGGTGCCCGGCATCAGGTCGCTTTCAATCGCCTTGCCGGCCTCAAAGGCAGCACCCTGGGGAGAGCGCAAAAAGCCCAGCTCGGCTTGAACCAGATCCTGGAGGGCCGCGTCCAGTCGCCCGACTTGCAGATCAGCGTAGGCCCGATCCTGATCCGGGTATGCCACGAGTTTCGCCCCGGCCTTGGCCAGCACCGCCTTGGCATAGACCTCCTGGGTGCTGCCCTGCAGGTAGCCGATGGCTTTGCCTTTTACCGCCTGCAGGCTGGCATCCAGGCCAGCGCCTTTTTTGAACACCAGCGCATTGGGCGTGGTCATCACCTCGGACGAGAAATCAATGACCCTTTGCCGCGCCGCCGTCACCGCCATAGTGGCCAGAATGCCGTCGATCTTGCGAGCATTGAGGCTGGGGATCATGCCGTCAAAATCGATTTCGACCCACTTGCAGCTCGCCTGCACGCGCTCGCACAGGGCGTTGCCCAGGTCAATTTCAAAGCCCACCAGTGAACCGTCGGCACTTTTCGAGGCAAAGGGCGGGTAGGTCGGGTCGGTGCCAAAACGTATGACTTGGTAATCCTTGGCCAGCGCCGGGGCAATGACTACGACACACGCCAGCACGGCCACCACCAGCAGTGCCAGCATCCACAGTATCTTTTTCATGGGTTGATTCCTTATTGTTGTTGTAATAACCGCCCGTCGGGTCGCTATTACCCGTCGGGCGACAGGTTGACCACTCAAGAAAGAACTCAAGGCGCTGGCCAGTCTTCCAGCGCCACCAACTCCCGGCGCATGCGAAGCAACCCGGGGGGGGCGTCGAACTCCCGGGCAAAGCGATGCCCGGAGTACACCGCGGCAGCAATTGTGCCCGGAGCCAGGCAATCACCGATCTGGATCACCTGCTGCACACCCCGGGGCTCGGCCTGCAGGGCGTCGAACAGACCCTGCTCAGGCTCGCGGGAGGTCACCAGCAGCACCCCTGCGGCAGGAATGAAACGCGGGCGCCCGGTGTAGGTGCACGCTGCCTGTACACCGTACGGCGTGAGGCTGCACAGCGTATGGGAGGTGATGATGGTGACATCCAGTTCCAGCAAGCGGCGCTGGATCCGGTGCTGTTCAAGGGTATTGTGGGTCCAGGGGGCAACATCTGCGGCCGGGGTGACATACAGCACCTCGACTCCCCGGGCAATCAGGCTCTCGGCCAGTACGCTGCCCATGTAGTAGTGGTCATCGTCGAACACCACCACGGGCGAAGGCAGCACAGCGCCTGCCATCACATCATCCGGCGTGAATACGGGCAGGTTTTCCAGCCCAGGGAGAGGCTGGCGCAACACACGGCCCAGGCCATCGTTGCGCCAACGCGAACCGGTGGCGACAAACACGTGGCTGGCTTCAATGTCGAGAACGTCCTGCACTTCAAGGCGGCTTTCACGGTAGATCTCGACATTGCCCAGACGGCTCAAGGCATCCACCCTGTAATCGACCACCCGCGACCAGCTCGCCAGCCCCGGTAGCCGGGACTCGCTGGCCACGCGTCCGCCCAGGGTGCGAGTGGCTTCAGCCAGCATCACTTCCAGGCCGCGAGCGCCGAGTACCCGGGCACACTCAAGACCGGCAGGGCCTGCGCCGATTACCAGCGCTCGCCCCTCGGCACGCCGGACCGGAACCTGCTCCGGATGCCAGCCGCGTCGCCATTCCTCGCCCATAGTCGGATTTTGTGTGCAGCGCATTGGCGTGCTGGTGTGATCGCCGCTGACGCAAACATTGCAGCCGATGCACTCGCGAATTTCGTCGGTGCGCCCCTGGTCTATTTTGTTGGGCAGGAAAGGATCGGCTATAGAAGGGCGGGCCGCGCCGATCAGGTCCAACACCCCGCGGCGCACCAGCGAGGCCATGGTATCGGGCGAGGTGAAACGTCCTACACCCACCACCGGCTTGCTGGTCAAGGCCTTGAGCCCGGTGAGGAATGCCTCCTGATAACCCTCTGGGGCAAACCGCGAGGTCACGCTGTCATTGGCCCAGTCGGCAACGTTTATATCCCAAAGGTCCGGCAGCTCGGCCAGCATGGAAAACACTTCGACGCCTTCGCTGTCCCGGGTCAGGCCGGCGCAGCCCTGCTGCTCGTCAACGGCCAGGCGCACGGCAACGGCGCAGCGGTCACCGACGGCATCCCGGGTGTCTTCTATCAACTCGCGCAGCAGGCGCACACGATTGAACAGCGCTCCGCCATATTCATCCGTGCGGCGATTGTTGCGTTGCGTCAGAAAGTGGAACGGCAAGCCCAGATCATGGCCAGCGTATACATAAATGATGTCAAACCCTGCATCACGGGCACGCAAGGCCGCAGCCCTGTGCAGCTCGCGCAGTTGCTTGATGTCGGCGCGGCTCATGGCGCGGGCCTGCACCGGGTCGTAGCCGCGCACGGGGGTATTGGAGGGGGCCCAGGGGATTTCGCGGCTGGTGCGATTGGGCGCGGAATAGCCATTGAAGGCCAGTTCCACACCCGCCAGGCTACCGTGCCGGTGAACCGCGTCACACATGCGGGCCAGCGCCGGTATGTCGCGCTTGTCCCACAGGCGTGCTTCGATATAAGGCGAGAATTCGCTCAAGGGGCTGATTTCGCACTCTTCCGTGCAGACAACACCCCACCCGCCCTCGGCCTTTATTGCGCGCATACGTGCCATAGCCGAAGGATGTACATGCCCCATGCCATTACAGTGCGGTACCTGGTAAAAACGATTGCGCGTACGCACGGGCCCTATCTGGACCGGCTCAAACAAAATGTCATATCTCGGATCACGCACAGGTATTCCCCCGTGCCCAAAAAGATCGACGCATTTGATACAAAAACAAAGAACAGCGCGTCAATCAAATGAACACACTATTGCCACGTTTAAAGAGTGAACTGCGTGATGACACGCCAATAGCTACTGCGCAGCGCAAGACCGTGGGCAGCGAGAGGAAATCATGAGTTGTTTCTTGTAACGGGTCAAACCCGTTAAATCGAGGGTCGCGGCCTATTATCATATTCTGCTCAAGGCTCTAAAACAGGGATTTGAACAATGATGGGCATAATAATCATGGGTAAAAACAACGTAATCAAATTAGCTTAAGCTTAAGTAAGGTTAATCTCTATTTAGCGTAAGAATAATTACCTAGATATATATTTAACAGCTTCAAGCTGCAGCGCTCAGCCCATGAATCACCCCGTGTGCATAATGCATAAGGCGAGGTTGGTCTTCACGTAGCGTTTGAGGTTGTGCAGGCGCAGCATTAAGTTGAGTTGGGTAAAAATGTTTTCGGTGCAGGGTTAAGTGATGCGCTATGAAAAATTCATGCGTCGCTCTATTAGTGCCACTCACCATCAGTCGAGTCATGCACTATTACGGAATAACATTCTTGCGGACTTTGGTGGCTCACAAGCACGCGAGTGACCTGGCGTTGATTTCGTATGTGCTGGCGATTTTGTCTGTAGTGGCCGTGATGCTTTCAATGTCATTGGGGGCGACGGGTAATTTAATCGCTGAACATCCGGATGACATCCAGGAAAAGCCGTATCCGGCACAGGCACGTTGTCGCCAGCAAACCAGCAAGGGTTTGAAATCAGGGCAATGGTGAAAACGGCGAGCGGGCGTCGGTAGATTGCAGCTCCTGCAAATACTTGCGGAAGATCTGTCCGAGTATCTGGGTAGCCGTTTCGAGCTGGTCGCGCGGCATTTGCTCGGCCACCATGTCGGCGGTGTCCAGGGCGTCTTCGGCGCCGTTGACCGCAGCCATTTTCAGCACGATATAGGCCTGAATGTTGTTGGCCGGCACGCCTTCGCCTTTGAAAAACATGGTGCCGAGCTGGAACTGGGCCATGGCGTGGCCTTGCAGCGAGGCTTTTTCGAAGTAGCTCAGCGCCTTGTTGAAGTCTTGCGGGGTGTTTTTACCGTCGTAATAGAACTCGCCCAACTCGTATTCGGCTTCTGCATCCCCGGCTTTGGCCGCCTCTTCACAGGCTGCAAGCGCCTCGGCGAGGTCCTCAGGCTGAGTATTGAGGGTGCAGCGACCCATCGCTGGGATCAACAACGAGTTACCGCCTGCCTGGGCAAGCAACGGCTGTAGGAGCAACAGGCAGCCCAGTGCAAGGGCGCGGCCGGTGCGGTTCATGGGAATCGACGTACCTCTGGATGACGGGTTAACCCGATCATGGGATGTATAGGCGCGCATTATGAAATAAGCAGAGGCAACCTTACAAAGTCTTTACTCGTTTTTCTGCTGCCTGAGCGCGATATCCATTGATTTAAGACGATTATGGACGGGTGGGCTAAAAGATCTGCTCATTACTGGCATAAAAAAACGGCAAGGGCGCTCGCCCTTGCCGTTTCTTGGATTATTTCAGTGCAGCAAATGCGCGTTCTGCGGCGTCCAGGGTCAGTTGCAACTCGGCTTCGCCGTGGGCGATCGAGGTGAAACCGGCTTCGAAGGCGCTGGGTGCCAGGTATACGCCTCCTTCGAGCATCAAATGGAAGAAGCGCTTGAACAGGTCGGCATCGCTGGCCATGACGTCGTCAAAGGTGACAATGTCATCGGCGCCGCTGAAGTACAGGCCAAACATACCGCCGGCCTGTGTGGTCACGAAGGGGATGCCGGCCGCGTCGGCGCGCTGTTGCAGGCCATCGAGCAGGCGGGTGGTGTAATCGCTCAGCTCGGCGTGGAAGCCCGGGCGGCTGATCAGGCGCAAAGTGGTCAGGCCGGCGGCCATGGCCAGCGGGTTGCCGGACAGGGTGCCCGCCTGGTAAACCGGGCCCAGCGGCGCGATGTGCTGCATGATCTCGCGTTTGCCGCCAAAGCAGCCGACGGGCATGCCGCCACCGATGATCTTGCCGAAGGTACTCAGGTCCGGAGTCACGCCGTAGTGGGCTTGGGCACCGCCGAGGGCGACGCGGAAGCCGGTCATCACTTCGTCAAAGATCAGAACCACGCCGTGCTGGTCGCACAGGCTGCGCAGACCTTCAAGGAAGCCTGGCGCAGGCGGCACGCAGTTCATGTTGCCGGCAACCGGTTCGACGATGATGCAGGCCACGGTGTCGCCGACTTCGCTCAGCAGCTGTGCAACCGCGTCGATATTGTTGAACTCGGTGGTCAGGGTGTGCTTGGCGAAATCTGCCGGCACGCCAGCCGAGCTTGGCACGCCCTGGGTCAGCAGGCCGGAACCGGCTTTTACCAGCAGGCTGTCGGAGTGACCGTGGTAGCAGCCTTCAAACTTGAGGATATTGTCGCGGCCAGTGAAGCCACGGGCCAGACGGATCGCGCTCATGGTCGCTTCAGTGCCGGAGCTGACCATGCGCACCATTTCCATTGACGGTACGATGGAGCACACCAGATCGGCCATTTCGGTTTCCATGGCGGTCGGGGCGCCGTACGACAGGCCGTGCTCCAGTTGCGCACGTACTGCGTCCAGCACGTCAGGGTGGCTGTGCCCAAGAATCATCGGGCCCCACGAGCCGACGTAATCGACATAACGCTTGTCGTCCTCGTCAGTCACGTAGGCGCCTTCGGCGTGTTTGAAGAACAACGGCGTGCCGCCCACGCTTTTGAAGGCACGCACTGGCGAGTTCACGCCACCGGGAATGTGTTTCTGGGCGTTGGCAAACAGGGTTTCGGAACGAGACATGGTGGGCTCTCTCAGAATCAGGATTCGGTATTTAAATAGACAACAAGGTGTTGAAGGCCTTGGCGCGCAGGGTGACTTCCCGGGCGCTTTCGGCGCCAAACAGGCCATGCACCACGGCCAGCAGGTCGGCACCGTGGGCCACCAGCGGCGCGGCATTGTCCAGGGTAATTCCGCCTATCACGCAGATCGGCAGGCTGAGGCGGGCGCGGGCCTGGTCCAGGGTCTCAAGGGTAGCGGTTGGCGCCCCGGGTTTGGTGCTGGAATTGAAAAAGCGGCCAAAGGCGACATAACTCGCACCTTCTTTGGCGGCTTGCTCGGCCAGTTCGACCTGGCTGTGGCAGGTCGAACCGATAATTGCCTGTGGCCCCAGCAGGGCGCGGGCAGGGGTCAGCGGGCCGTCGGTCTGCCCCAGGTGCACGCCGACACCCAGGCGGGCGGCCAGCTCGCCATCATCGTTGATGATCAGGTGTGCCTTGTAGCGTTCGCACAACCCGCGCAAGGCTTCGGCCTCGCGCAGTCGGCGGGCGTCGTCAGTGCTTTTGTCGCGATACTGCAACAGGGTCAGGCCGCCATCGAGGGCCGCCTCCACATAGGGCAGCAGTTTGCCAGCTAGCAACTGGCTATCAGTGATTGCATACAGGCCGCGAAGCGTCATGGGGTGAGCCTCATTGGTTACGAGCAAAAATCCAGCGGCAAGCGGCGCGGTACAAATTGCCCTTGCCCCAGTTGCTCTGCATCACGCAGGGTGCGCCATGTGTAATTGAGCGCGGTTTGCACGGCGCTGACCAGTTCTTCACCGATGGCCAGGCGCCCGGCCAACGTGCTGGCCAGGGTGCAACCCGAGCCGTGGTAACTGCCCGGCAAGCGATGGCAGGTAAAGGTGTGGCGGCTGCCGTCGCGGCTGTACAGGCGGTTATGCACTTCGTGCTCATCACCGTGACCGCCGGTGATCAGCAGGTGCCGACAAAATGGCAGGAGTTTTTCAGCGCACTCATCGGCGCTGCCATCGGGCAGTTCGGCCAGGATGCGGGCTTCGGGAAGGTTGGGGGTGGCAATGGTGGCCAGGGGGAGCAGGCGTTCGCGCATGGCGTAACCCACTTCGTCCTTGCCCAGTCGTCCGCCACCGCCTGCACGCAGCACCGGGTCACAGACCATCGGCAGATGCGGATTGGCCTGAAGCAGTTCGACTACGGTATCGACCATCTCCAGTGAACCGAGCATGCCCAGCTTGACCGCCGCAACGGTGGAGTCGCCGAGCACGGCATCGGCTTGCGCCAGTACCCACTCGCGATCCAGCACGCGGAAGTCGCGGACATTGACAGTGTTCTGCACAGTCAGGGCGGTCACTACCGGGGCGGCGTGACAGCCTTGAGCCAGCAGGGCTTCGATATCTGCCTGCAAGCCGGCACCACCACTGGGGTCATGGCCGGAGAGACAGAGGACAACGGGGCGAGAACTGTAGATATTCATGGTGCGCGAGCTTACCACCAAACAGTTTTTACGGGCGCTTGCTCGGTGTCAGGTTAGCGGAAGTTTGTAAGCCGTTGCCTGGCCTTAAGAATCTTCGGTCTCAGCGCTTGTTTAGCTCTGTAATGCCCGTACTAGAGCCTTTGTGATGAATTGTTAGATGGTGTGTATGTGCCATTAATGGCTATGTTAAAGTGCCTTCAAATTATTAACCGGTCATTCGGTCGACGCGATCTCAAAGGGAATATGGGGTTGCCCGCGTCTTCGAGTGAGCTACGTTGGGGCTGTATGCGCTATTTGCTGATGATGTTGTTGGGCTGGCTACCGATGCTGGCCAGCGCAGTCGCTTTTGACGAATCCACACAAAGCCTGCCCTTGGGCCGCGTGATGCAGGTGTTCGAAGACGCGGGCGGCGAAGCGACTCTGGCAGATGTCACCGCACACGGCGAACTGTTCGAGCCCCATACCAAAGACACGCTGAACAAGGGCTACTCGCACTCGGCCTTCTGGATCAAAGTGGATTTGCACTACCAGCCACAAGACCCGCAGGTGCATCGCACCTGGCTGCTGGAGCTGGCATACCCGCCGCTTGATTCCATCGAGCTTTACCTGGCAGACGCCGCGGGCAATTACCGGCTGGCCGAACGAACGGGGGATGCACTGCCCTTCGACAGTCGTCAGATCAAAGAAAACAACTACCTGTTTGAGCTCAACTTCAGCCCGGGGCAAAGCCAGACGGTGTACCTGCGTCTGGCCAGTCAGGGTTCGGTTCAGGCGCCGCTGACGCTATGGTCGGCCCAGGCCTATCTTGAAGAGCAGCCCGTGCGGATTTACATCCTGGGCCTGATTTATGGCGTGTTGCTGGGGATGCTGGTCTACAACCTGTTTATTTACCTCAGCGTGCGTGACACCAGCTACCTCTACTACATCTTTTATATTGCCTCGTTCGGCCTTTACCAGCTGTCGGTCAACGGTGCGGCAGTGCAGTACTTCTGGCCTGACAGCCCGTGGTGGGCCAATGCCTCCACCCCGTTCCTGATTGGTGCATCGGCGTTTTTTGGTTGCCAGTTCGCTCGCTCCTTCTTGCACACCGCCTCCCACAGCCGCTGGCTTGACCGGGCACTGATGTTGCTGATGGGCGTGGGTGCTCTGGTGATGGTGCTCGCGCTGACCACCAGCTATGCCGTGTCGTTGCGCCTGGCCACCGGCCTGGCGCTGGCGTTTATTGTCACCATTTTTACCGCTGGTGTGGTGGCATGGGTACGAGGCCTGCGGGTCGCGCGTTATTTTGTGATCGCCTGGTCGGCCTTCCTGCTCGGGGGGCTGGTCAATACGCTGATGGTGCTGGGTTACCTGCCGAACGTTTTCCTGACCATGTACGCCAGCCAGATAGGTTCGGCAATCGAGGTGGGGCTGCTGTCGCTGGCGCTTGCCGACCGGATCAACGCCATGCGTGACCTGCAGGCGCGTACGCTGCAGGAATCGGGACAGAAACTGGCCGCCATGAACCAGCAACTGGCCCGTACCAACCAGCTCAAAGACGAGTTTCTGGCAACCGTTACCCATGAATTGCGCACGCCCATGAACGGTGTCATTGGCTCTCTGGAATTGATCAAAACCCTGGACATGAGCCCTGAGCTGGAGCAGTACACCAAGACTGCGCAAGGTTCAGCACGAGAAATGATGCACATGGTCAATGGCATCCTGACCCTGACCGAACTGCAGGCCGGACGACTGGTCGCGCAACCCCGGCCCTTCAGCCTGAATGAACTGCTGCAGGGGCTGAGCGATCAGTTCAGGCCGGCGGCACGCAGTAAAGGGCTGGAGTTTTCGTACGAAGTGGGCCGCAATCTGCCGGATCAATGGGTAGGTGATGCGGATAAAATTCGCCAGTGCATGGAGTGCCTGCTGGATAACGCGATCAAGTTCACCCGTGAGGGCGGGGTGATTTTGCGTGTTACCGGTAAACCCGCAGAGACCGGGCGCTGGGCGCTGGCGTTCAATGTAATCGACAGCGGCATTGGTTTTGTTCACCAGGAAGAGGCCGAACTTTATCAGCACTTCTTTCAGGTTGATGGCTCCATGACCCGTGAATATGGCGGCCTGGGTATCGGCCTGGCGATTTGCCGGCGCCTTGTGGAACTGCTCGGCGGGCGCCTGACCCACCATTCCCAGCCGGGGCAAGGCTCACAGTTCCAGCTATTGCTGGAACTCGAACCCTCGGTGCAAACCCAGCCGCACACGACTCATTCGGCGTTGCAGCTGAGGGCGCCCGGGGAGTGTGTGGTCTTGCTGGTAGAAGGCCCGGAAAACCCTGTGGTAGTGCGCGCCATGTTGCTCAAACTGGGTTATCGCGTGCTCGGCGTTGACACGGGGCAGGCGGCCATAGAAGCGTTGCGCCGCGAGCGGGTCGATGCGGTGCTGCTGGCGTGCCCGTTGGCCCAGGTCTGTGCTACGTCGATGGGCAGCCAGCTGCTGACATTGGCCGCCTGTGCGCAGTTGCCCGTGCTGGCGCTGTTCGAGTCGCAAGCCCAGGCGCAGCAAGCCCGCGAGCAGGTCGACGGGATCACTGATTATCTGCTGAAACCGCTGCGTTTTGAGGACTTGCAACAGACCTTGGCGCAACGCCTGCTGATCGACAATAACGATAAAAACGCCGAGTTTTAGGCGTTTATGCCCCTTGTTTAGCCGCAGATGCGTGCTTCACTGGCTCATTGGTACGATCCCAAGGAGCCCGCGCAATGAACTTGCATCAATACGCAGAAACCCATCAGGTGACCAATCAGCCGCCGTCTCTGGACGGCGTGAACCTGTACCGCATTGACCTGCCGTTGCAGTATTGGAGCCAGCATTTCGGCGCGGGATGGGCGCAGGCGCGGATTGACGAGTACGGTGCTCTGGCGGGCGGCCCGCTGATGGCTGCGGGTTTTCTGGCCAATGAAAACAAACCGCAGTTTGTCAGTCATGACCGTTTCGGGCATCGGATTGATCTGGTGGAGTTTCACCCGGCTTACCACGAACTGATGCGCACGGCGATTGAGCATGGTTTGCCGTCCTTGCCCTGGGCCCACCCGCAACCCGGTGCCCATGTGGCCCGCGCATCCATGACCTACCTGCACAGCCAGGCCGAAGCGGGCAGCGGCTGCCCCTTGACCATGACCTTCGCCAGCGTGCCGGCCTTGCGTCTGCAACCGGACCTGGCTGCCATCTGGCTGCCCAAAGTGCTGGCCACTGAATATGACCCGCGTAATGTCGATATCAGCCAAAAGGCCGGCGTGACCCTGGGCATGGCCATGACTGAAAAACAGGGCGGCACCGATGTGCGTGCCAATACCACGCGGGCTTACCCCGTAGGGGCCAAAGGGCCGGGGCAGGCCTATGAACTGCTGGGGCACAAATGGTTCTGCTCGGCACCCATGTGTGACGGCTTTCTGACCCTGGCCCAAACCGAAAAAGGCCTGAGCTGCTTTTTGCTGCCGCGCCATCGCCCGGATGGCAGCCGCAACGAATTCTATATTCAGCGTCTGAAGAACAAACTGGGCAATAGCTCCAACGCCTCCAGTGAAGTTGAGTTTCGTGGGGCATTGGCCTGGATGATCGGCGAAGAAGGTCGTGGCGTGCCGACCATTATTGAAATGGTCGCCATGACCCGGTTCGACTGCATGGTCGGCTCCAGTGCCTTGATGCGTCAGGCGCTGACCCAGGCCAGCCATCATTGCGCCCATCGACTGGTGGGCGGTCGGGTGTTGGCAGACCAGCCACTGATGCAGAACGTATTGGCTGACCTGGCGCTGGAAAGCGAGGCAGCACTGGCCCTGAGCCTGCGCATGGGGCGGGCGCTGGACAATCCGGATGACCTGCATGAGGCCAGGTTTTCCCGGTTGGTGACAGCGGTGGGCAAGTACTGGATCTGCAAGCGGGCTCCAGCCATGATCAACGAAGCGGCCGAATGCATGGGGGGCGCAGGTTATGTCGAAGACAGCATCCTGCCGCGCCTGTATCGCGAGGCTCCGGTCAATTCGACGTGGGAAGGGTCGGGTAATGTGCAGTGCCTGGACGTGTTGCGAGCCTTGTCCAAAGAGCCGGGCGTGCTCGATGCGCTGTTTGCCGAGTTGGGCGACGGGCATGGCGATGTGCGCCTGGGGCAGCACATTGTGCAGCTTAAGGCGGCGCTCAACGACACTGACGATATCCAGTATCGCGCTCGCCAACTGACAGAAGACATCGCCCTTGGCCTACAGGCAAAACTGCTACTTGAGGCTGGTAACAGTGATGTCAGCGACGCCTTTATCGCCAGCCGGTTACAGGGCAGCGGCCGGGTTTACGGTACATTGCCACGGGGTTTGAATGTGGCAGCCATCGTTGCCCGCGCTACCCCGCAGGTTGCCTGAATATCCCCAACCCTGTGGGAGCTGGCTTGCCTGCGATGCAGACGACGGGTTTTATCTGCCAGACCCGGTCGATGCCATCGCGGGCAAGCCCGCTCCCACACGGATTTGCGTGAGGCAGCCGATATTCTGTTTATCCCCAGCAGCCACAGGAAATCTTCGGCAGGCAATTTTGTAGCTGCCTTTAGCCATCGACACAGGCAAGATAAAGGCCTGCCCGTTCAGAAGACAGGATGCTTATCGTGACCGAAGCTTTTATTGTCGTTTCCACCGCTGAAGAGGCCGTTGACCGGCTTGCTGCCTTGCACGAGCGCGCAACCACGGCCTTGAGCCAGGCACTCAAGCGTTATCTCAAGGATCGGGTTGAACCCTCTGCGCAAGAACGCGCGCTGTTTCGCTACCCCGAACTGCGTTTGACCTACCGTATCAACGGTGAAGTGCCGACCACCACCCGTGCTTATGCCAAGGTCCAGTTACCGGGCACCTACAGTGTGACCGTCACCCATCCCGCCTCTTTCCGTAATTACCTGCTGGAACAGCTGGTGCCCTTGATGCGCGACTTCACCGTTGAAGTAGAAGTCGGCGTCAGTGAGCAAAATATTCCTTACCCTTATGTGGTCGAGCAAGGTGATGAACTGGCCGGCTCCGGCGTTACCGCTGCTGCGCTGGCGCGGGTGTTTCCGAGCACCGACCTGTCTGCTGCCACCGACGGCATCGCCGATGGCCTGTACGACTGGGAAAACACCGATCCGTTGCCCCTGGCGCTGTTCGACGCCGCGCGGGTCGACTTCTCCCTGCGCCGCCTGGTGCACTACACCGGCAGCGACTGGCGCCATGTGCAGCCGTGGATTCTGCTGACCAACTACCATCGCTATGTTGACCAGTTCATCCTCCATGGCCTTGAGCAATTGCGCGACAACCCGCGCTTTGTGCGCATGGTGATGCCGGGCAATGTGATCATCGAAAAATCGATGGACTACGGCGAGGCCCAGGCCATCGCGGCGGGGGTGGTGTGGCATCGCTACCAGATGCCGGCGTATCACTTGCAGGCCAGTGATGGTCATGGCGTGACGCTGGTCAATATTGGCGTCGGCCCGTCCAATGCGAAAAACATCACCGACCACCTGGCCGTGCTGCGTCCGCATTGCTGGCTGATGATTGGTCACTGCGGCGGTCTGCGCCAGTCGCAGACCATTGGCGATTATGTGTTGGCCCACGCCTACATGCGTCGTGACGGCATTCTTGATCGGGTCGTGCCGCCGAACATTCCGATTCCGGCCCTGGCTGAAGTCCAGCTGGCGCTGCAGGAGGCTGCCGCACAGGTTACCGGTGAGCGCGGCGATGAGCTGAAAAAACGCCTGCGTACCGGCACCGTACTGACCTATGACGATCGCAACTGGGAGCTGCGCTGGGCTCAGGAACGTCCGCTGATCAACCTGTCCCGTGCTGTTGCCGTGGACATGGAAAGCGGCACCATTGCTGCCCAGGGTTATCGCTTGCGCGTCCCGTATGGCACGCTGTTGTGTGTGTCGGACAAACCGCTGCACAGTGAAATCAAACTGCCAGGTTCGGCCAATGCCTTCTATGAGCGCGCGGTCAGCCAGCATTTGAAAATCGGCATTGCTGCCGTGGACTTGATGCGCAGCCAGCTCAACTCCCTGCATTCGCGCAAGCTGCGCAGCTTTGATGAACCGCCGTTCCGTTGATCGGTGATGGTCATTTAGCGATCGGGGGACTAGCATTGCCAGCCCTGATCGCTAGATAGCCTTTTTTGTCATGTCTCGTCCCGCCCCACGCCGCCCGGCCTCGAAAAGCCTCACCGCGCCAGCTGCCAATCGCCGCGTGGCCAAAGCGCCACCGTCTGATCCCAAGCTGTACCTGTTCAATAAACCCTTCGATGTGCTGACCCAGTTCAGCGACGAAGGCGGGCGCGCCACGCTCAAGGACTTTATCCCGATTCCGGGCATCTACCCGGCCGGGCGACTGGACAGGGACAGTGAAGGTTTACTGCTGTTGACCAATGATGGCCAGTTGCAGGCGCGGATAGCCGACCCCAAGCACAAATTACCCAAGACCTACTGGGTTCAAGTTGAAGGCGAGCCCACGCCGGAGCAACTGCAGCAGCTGCGTGATGGCGTTGAACTCAATGACGGCAAGACCCTGCCTGCCGAAGCGCGTGCCCTGGACGAGCCGCAGCTATGGCCGCGCAACCCGCCGGTACGCTTTCGCAAAAGTATCCCGACCGCCTGGCTGGAACTGGTGATCCGTGAAGGTCGCAACCGTCAGGTGCGGCGCATGACCGCGGCAGTGGGCTTGCCGACCTTGCGCCTGGTGCGGGTACGCATTGGTGACTGGAGCATTGAAGGGCTGGAGCAGGGGCAGTACCGGGAAGTTCCGGCGCGGCTATAGGGCTCCGGATTCGATCAGGCCGATGACCACGCTTTTGATGATAAACGCGGCAACGCCCAGGCCGAGGACGAAAAACAGGATCATGGAGCCGAAGCGTCCAGCTTTGGACTTTTTCGCCAGATCCCAGACGATAAAGGCCATGAAAATGATCAGCACGCTGACCAGAATCGTCATCATCCATTCTTCAAGTACGGCAGGATCCATCGGTATTCTCCGGCGACATCGTGGGAAAAAGCCGTAGGAGTATACGCCAGGGGAGCGGGGGGATATTGATCTGGGTAGTGAGAGGATGTCGCTATACCCGTAGCAGTTGCTGAAGGCACGAAGCTGCGTTCGATTGTGAAGCAATCGCAAGATCAGAGTGCGCGTTACAACTGAAGAATCGCGTGTGCTGATTTTACGACTGCTTCGCAGCCGAACGCAGCCTTCGTTCCTCGGCAGCTGCAGGAACACTGCAACTGTGAGAGCGAGCCTGCTCGCGAAGGTCGTTCGCGAGCCTGTCTCTTATACACATCT
>NZ_JASJWL010000019.1:0-78127 GCF_035019225.1 Pseudomonas sp. CCC4.1
GTAGGGGGTAGAGCACTGTTTCGGCTAGGGGGTCATCCCGACTTACCAAACCGATGCAAACTCCGAATACCTACAAGTGCCGAGCATGGGAGACACACGGCGGGTGCTAACGTCCGTCGTGAAAAGGGAAACAACCCAGACCGTCAGCTAAGGTCCCAAAGTTATGGTTAAGTGGGAAACGATGTGGGAAGGCTTAGACAGCTAGGAGGTTGGCTTAGAAGCAGCCACCCTTTAAAGAAAGCGTAATAGCTCACTAGTCGAGTCGGCCTGCGCGGAAGATTTAACGGGGCTCAAACCATACACCGAAGCTACGGGTATCATCTTAGGATGATGCGGTAGAGGAGCGTTCTGTAAGCCTGTGAAGGTGAGTTGAGAAGCTTGCTGGAGGTATCAGAAGTGCGAATGCTGACATGAGTAACGATAATGGGTGTGAAAAACACCCACGCCGAAAGACCAAGGTTTCCTGCGCAACGTTAATCGACGCAGGGTTAGTCGGTCCCTAAGGCGAGGCTGAAAAGCGTAGTCGATGGAAAACAGGTTAATATTCCTGTACTTCTGGTTATTGCGATGGAGGGACGGAGAAGGCTAGGCCAGCTTGGCGTTGGTTGTCCAAGTTTAAGGTGGTAGGCTGGAATCTTAGGTAAATCCGGGATTCTAAGGCCGAGAGCTGATGACGAGTGTTCTTTTAGAACACGAAGTGGTTGATGCCATGCTTCCAAGAAAAGCTTCTAAGCTTCAGGTAACCAGGAACCGTACCCCAAACCGACACAGGTGGTTGGGTAGAGAATACCAAGGCGCTTGAGAGAACTCGGGTGAAGGAACTAGGCAAAATGGCACCGTAACTTCGGGAGAAGGTGCGCCGATGGAGGTGAAGCATTTACTGCGTAAGCCCCTGTCGGTCGAAGATACCAGGCCGCTGCGACTGTTTATTAAAAACACAGCACTCTGCAAACACGAAAGTGGACGTATAGGGTGTGACGCCTGCCCGGTGCCGGAAGGTTAATTGATGGGGTTAGCTAACGCGAAGCTCTTGATCGAAGCCCCGGTAAACGGCGGCCGTAACTATAACGGTCCTAAGGTAGCGAAATTCCTTGTCGGGTAAGTTCCGACCTGCACGAATGGCGTAACGATGGCGGCGCTGTCTCCACCCGAGACTCAGTGAAATTGAAATCGCTGTGAAGATGCAGTGTATCCGCGGCTAGACGGAAAGACCCCGTGAACCTTTACTATAGCTTTGCACTGGACTTTGAATTTGCTTGTGTAGGATAGGTGGGAGGCTTTGAAGCGTGAACGCCAGTTTGCGTGGAGCCAACCTTGAAATACCACCCTGGCAACTTTGAGGTTCTAACTCAGGTCCGTTATCCGGATCGAGGACAGTGTATGGTGGGTAGTTTGACTGGGGCGGTCTCCTCCTAAAGAGTAACGGAGGAGTACGAAGGTGCGCTCAGACCGGTCGGAAATCGGTCGTAGAGTATAAAGGCAAAAGCGCGCTTGACTGCGAGACAGACACGTCGAGCAGGTACGAAAGTAGGTCTTAGTGATCCGGTGGTTCTGTATGGAAGGGCCATCGCTCAACGGATAAAAGGTACTCCGGGGATAACAGGCTGATACCGCCCAAGAGTTCATATCGACGGCGGTGTTTGGCACCTCGATGTCGGCTCATCACATCCTGGGGCTGAAGCCGGTCCCAAGGGTATGGCTGTTCGCCATTTAAAGTGGTACGCGAGCTGGGTTTAGAACGTCGTGAGACAGTTCGGTCCCTATCTGCCGTGGACGTTTGAGATTTGAGAGGGGCTGCTCCTAGTACGAGAGGACCGGAGTGGACGAACCTCTGGTGTTCCGGTTGTCACGCCAGTGGCATTGCCGGGTAGCTATGTTCGGGAAAGATAACCGCTGAAAGCATCTAAGCGGGAAACTTGCCTCAAGATGAGATCTCACTGGAACCTTGAGTTCCCTAAAGGGCCGTCGAAGACTACGACGTTGATAGGTTGGGTGTGTAAGCGCTGTGAGGCGTTGAGCTAACCAATACTAATTGCCCGTGAGGCTTGACCATATAACACCCAAGCAATTTGCTTAGAAGCGAATTGCGGTGTGTGAAGACGATACAAACCGAAAGTTTGCGGTTCACAAAACACCACATCTATTACATACCCATTCGCTGGAGCGTGAACCGAAAGGTAAACGACCTGGCTACCGAATTTCTTGACGACCATAGAGCATTGGAACCACCTGATCCCATCCCGAACTCAGTAGTGAAACGATGCATCGCCGATGGTAGTGTGGGGTTTCCCCATGTGAGAGTAGGTCATCGTCAAGATTAAATTCCAAACCCCCTGTCTGCTAACGCAGACAGGGGGTTTGTTTTTGTGCGCGAAAAAGCGGTCGCAAGCTTCAAACTGTGTGCTCTCGGCTTGCCCCAAGCTGTTAGCTTGCTGTGTGCGCGGGGTTTCTATGCAATGGCGCCGCTCATGGCTATCATGCGTGCCTCATTGTGAGGCGATACATGCATGCTGACGTTGTTGAAACTCCTCAAAGATGGTCGATTCCACTCAGGGCAAGCGCTTGGTGCTGCACTTGGCGTTAGCCGCAGTGCAGTCTGGAAGCAGCTCCAGCTTTTGGAATCCAACCTGAACCTGTCGATTCATAAAGTTCGTGGTCGTGGCTATCAGTTAGCTGCACCGCTTGAGCTCCTTGAGCAGGACCAGTTGACTGCCAGCCCATGGCCTGTCTCTATTCATGATTCATTAGACTCCACCAATGCCGAGGCCTTGCGCGCGATCGACAGTGGCACTGCGGCGCCGTTTGTTGTTACGGCTGAGCGGCAAACTGCTGGTCGTGGACGAAGAGGCCGCAAATGGGTCAGTCCTTTCGCAGAAAATATCTACTACAGCCTTGTTCTTCGCATGGATGGCGGGATGCGCCAGCTTGAAGGGCTTAGCCTTGTGGTTGGTCTGGCAGTACTGAGTGCGCTTCGCGGGGTGGGGATATCTGACGCCGGCCTCAAATGGCCAAATGATGTGCTCGTAGGCAACAAGAAAATTGCCGGCATTTTGCTTGAGTTGGTCGGCGATCCGGCTGATGTGTGTCATGTGGTTCTGGGGATCGGCATTAACGTCAATATGCGGGTGGCCAGCGAGGTAGATCAGGCCTGGACCTCGGTATTTCTCGAGTCAGGTCATTCGGTAAACCGCAATGCGCTGATTTCGAAACTCAACGATAGCCTGCTTGTGTATCTGAATCGCCATGCTACCGAGGGCTTTTCGGCATTGCAGGCGCAGTGGGAGCAAAACCACTTGTGGCAGGGTCGTGAAGTCTCTCTGATAGCTGGAGTGCATCAGGTGGATGGCACTGTCATGGGTATTGATCAGCAGGGCGCGCTGCGCATGAGTGTCAATGGCGAAGAGAAAGTGTACAGCGGCGGTGAGCTTAGCTTGAGGTTGCGCCATGATTCTTGAGATGGACTGTGGCAACAGTTTTATAAAGTGGCGTGCCCTTGACGCGGGGGTGGCGGTGGGTGGGGGCGTAGTTGACTCTGATGCTGCGCTGCTGGCCGCGGTGTTGGCCGTTCCGGGGTTGAACATCACCCACTGCCGGTTGGTCAGTGTGCGCAGTGATGATGAGACATCGAGCCTGGTGGCCTCCATCGTGACGACCTTTGGTGTGGCTGCACAGTGCGCGCAGCCTGCAAGGAGTGCCGCAGGTGTCAGTAACGGTTATGAGGAGTTTGCCCGTTTGGGGCTCGATCGCTGGCTTGCCGTGGTTGGTGCTTTTGAGTTGGCGAAGAGCGCGTGCCTGGTACTGGATTTCGGCACGGCGGTAACGGCGGACTTCGTGGCTGCTGACGGTCAGCACCTGGGCGGGTTTATTTGTCCCGGGATGCCCTTGATGCGCGATCAGTTGCGTACTCATACACGCCGTATCCGGTATGACGACCTCTCTGCGGAGCAGGCCTTGCTCCAGCGTACGCCCGGGCGTACGACGGTTGAGGCTGTTGAGCGTGGGTGTTTGTTGATGCTGCGGGGCTTTGTGATGACCCAGCTGGAATTGGCGCGCGAGTACTGGGGAGAAGACTTTGAAGTTTTTCTTACCGGCGGTGACGCAAGCCTGGTAAAGGATATGGTTCCAGAAGCGCGCTTGGTGCAAGACCTGGTATTTGTCGGTTTGGCGGTGGTTTGTCCCCTTCCTTGAGGTTTCTATGCGTTGGCTGTTTCTGCTGCTGGTTGTACTGAATGTCTTTTATTACATATGGCACCAGCAAGAGGCTCCGTTGAGGGCCAAAGAAGTTGTTTCCTTGTCTTTGTACAAGGGCAGTCATCAGGGCATACGCCTGCTTGGCGAGGTGCCGCCGGCAGGTGGGGGAGGTGCAGTCGCCATTGACCAGGCGCTGAGTGCGGAATGCATGTTTTTAGGCAATTTACCTGCGCAAGAACAGCTGCACGGTCTGCAGCGCAGGTTGTCTGAGATGGGGATAGCATCTACGCAAGTTGAAGGTGAGCAGGCTGAAATGCCTGGCTATGCCCTCAAGATCAGCCCGCAAGGCACTGCTGCGGCCAGTGAAATGGTTTTGCAGAACCTTGTTAATGAATTCAATGGGTTAAAATACAAAAAAATGCGCTGTGAGGGCTTGCAGGTACCCGATAGTTTGCATAGAATGGCGCCCGCTCCACAGTGAACGCCAAACAGGCTACTAGGTGTGAAGCGAGTCAAGTTGCTAACTTCCTGATTTAATTGAAGAAAGTGGTTGACATAAGGTTGGAATGATGTAGAATTCTAACCAGCTCAGGAGGGGTTCCCGAGCGGCCAAAGGGATCAGACTGTAAATCTGACGTCTACGACTTCGAAGGTTCGAATCCTTCCCCCTCCACCATATTTAAGCTAGAGCAGCAAGATTTGCGGGTGTAGTTTAGTGGTAGAACCTTAGCCTTCCAAGCTAATGATGCGGGTTCGATTCCCGCCACCCGCTCCAGTCTAGCTGTTTTCGCGACATGTTTTGCTCTTGTAGCTCAGTTGGTAGAGCACACCCTTGGTAAGGGTGAGGTCAGCGGTTCAAATCCGCTCAAGAGCTCCATATAACAAGGCAGATATGAAAATATCTGCCTTTGTTTTAACAGGTGCGTAGCCTGTCTGGGGTGTTTGCTGGTGGCGCTGTTTTTAGGTGTCGCTGCCCTGGTTGGTTGTTACGGTTGTGAGTAGCTCGCATTCTGCTATTCGCTGGCAATTCTCTGCTTGGACAGGGTTGATTGCAAAAGTAATTGCGCTTGTTGTTGAAAAGTCTCTCTCGTGTCGGCATAATCCGCGGCTCGATAATGTTTTAGGTCAGTAGCTCAATTGGCAGAGCGACGGTCTCCAAAACCGTAGGTTGGGGGTTCGATTCCCTCCTGACCTGCCAGATTCGCTCATTGCGTCTGGCTTTCTTTTCACAGGATCCTCTTTGATGACTCCCAAGGCTGAAGTTCAAGGCTCTCGCTTCGATCTCCTCAAGTGGCTTGTAGTGGTAGCTCTTGTGGTGGTTGGCGTTGTTGGGAATCAGTATTATTCTGGTTCGCCGATCCTGTATCGCGTCATTGCACTTCTTGTGATTGCTGCTGTTGCTGCCTATGTGGGCTTGCAGACGGCAAAAGGCAAGTCGTTCGCTGTCCTGGTAAAGGAAGCTCGTACTGAGATTCGTAAAGTCGTATGGCCAACTCGCCAAGAAACTACGCAGACCACGTTGATCGTGGTGGCTGTTGTTCTTGTTATGGCGTTGCTGTTGTGGGGTTTGGATTCCCTGCTCGGCTGGCTCGTTTCCTTGATTGTTGGCTAAGGGTGTCCCGTGGCTAAGCGTTGGTACGTAGTGCATGCTTATTCGGGTTACGAAAAGCATGTTATGCGCTCTCTGATAGAGCGTATTAAGCTGGCAGGCATGGAAGATGGCTTCGGCGAAATTCTGGTTCCCACTGAAGAAGTGGTTGAAATGCGTAATGGCCAGAAGCGCAAAAGCGAACGCAAGTTCTTCCCTGGTTATGTGCTGGTTCAGATGGACATGAGCGAAGGGACTTGGCACTTGGTCAAGGACACTCCGCGTGTCATGGGCTTCATTGGTGGTACTGCTGATAAACCGGCACCTATCACTGATAAAGAAGCAGAAGCAATTCTGCGTCGCGTAGCTGATGGCAGCGACAAGCCCAAGCCGAAAACACTGTTCGAGCCGGGCGAAGTTGTCCGTGTTACCGACGGTCCGTTTGCCGATTTCAATGGCACGGTCGAAGAAGTTAACTACGAAAAGAGCCGCATTCAAGTGGCGGTGCTCATTTTCGGTCGCTCTACTCCGGTAGAGCTAGAGTTTAGCCAGGTCGAAAAGGTCTAGTTAAACACGAATCCCAACCCCATGGCCTAGGCTGTGGGGTTTTGTCGTCACTGGGATAAACGCGCAAGTAACCGGGGAGCCTCTTTAGGCGATTGAACCCGTAATTGGAGTGCCTCATGGCTAAGAAGATTACCGCTTACATCAAGCTGCAAGTGAAGGCCGCTCAGGCTAACCCAAGCCCACCTGTTGGTCCGGCTCTGGGTCAGCACGGCGTGAACATCATGGAATTCTGCAAGGCTTTCAACGCCCGTACTCAGGGTATTGAGCCAGGCCTGCCGACTCCAGTGATCATCACTGTATACAGCGACCGTAGCTTCACGTTCGAAACCAAGTCGACCCCTGCTTCGGTTCTGCTGAAGAAGGCTGCCGGTCTGACTAGCGGTTCCGCTCGTCCAAACACCGTTAAGGTTGGCACTGTAACTCGTGCTCAGCTGGAAGAAATCGCGAAAACCAAAAACGCGGATCTGACTGCAGCTGATATGGAAGCAGCCGTGCGTACTATCGCCGGTTCTGCTCGTAGCATGGGCCTTAACGTGGAGGGTGTGTAATGGCTAAGCTGACCAAGCGTCAAAAGGCAATCGCCGGTAAAATCGAAGCTGGCAAGTCTTACAATTTTGTAGATGCTGCTGCTTTGCTGGCTGAGCTGTCGACTGTAAAATTCAGCGAGTCTTTCGACATCGCCGTTAACCTGGGCGTAGACCCACGTAAATCTGACCAGGTTGTTCGTAGCGCTACTGTGCTGCCACACGGCACTGGCAAGACTGTACGTGTTGCTGTGTTCACTCAGGGTCCAGCTGCTGAAGCTGCTCTGGCTGCCGGCGCTGATCGCGTTGGTATGGACGACCTGGCTGCCGAAATGAAAGGCGGCGACCTGAACTACGACGTAGTTATTGCATCCCCGGACGCAATGCGTGTTGTTGGTCAGTTGGGTCAGATCCTGGGCCCACGTGGTCTGATGCCTAACCCTAAGGTTGGTACTGTAACTCCAGACGTAGCCACCGCTGTTAAGAACGCGAAGGCTGGTCAGGTTCGTTATCGCACCGACAAAAACGGTATCATTCACACTTCCGTTGGCAAGATCGGCTTCGACGCCGTTCAGCTGAAGGAAAACGTTGAAGCCCTGATCGCTGATCTGAAGCGTATCAAACCAGCTTCCTCGAAAGGTATTTATGTTAAGCGCGTAACCCTGAGCACCACTATGGGCCCGGGCCTGGTCATCGACCAGGGTTCCCTGGACGCGTAAGGCAAAATTGGCGCAGTCAAATGCGCCAATTGAAAGATTGGGGTCCCTGCCTGGCGGGGGCTATCCAAGACCGTAGGCGGCGAAAGCCTTAAACCTCAAGCCTACGCAGATGGTGCTCCCGGTTCCTTACCGAATCAGACACCAAAACGACATCAGGCCTCGGCCAGATGAAACGGTAACAAGCAGGAGTTAAACCCGTGGCAATTAAACTCGAAGACAAGAAGGCCATCGTCGCTGAAGTCAACGAGGCTGCCAAAGTTGCCCTGTCCGCTGTTGTGGCTGATGCCCGCGGTGTGACAGTAGGCGCTATGACCGGACTCCGTAAAGAGGCTCGTGAAGCTGGCGTTTACGTACGTGTTGTACGTAACACCCTGCTCAAGCGCGCTGTTGCTGACACTGAATACAGTGTTCTCAACGACGTGTTCACTGGCCCGACCTTGATTGCATTCTCGCAAGAACATCCGGGCGCTGCTGCTCGTATCTTCAAAGAGTTCGCAAAAGGTCAGGATAAGTTCGAGATCAAGGCAGCTGCGTTCGAGGGCAAGTTCCTCGCAGCTAATCAGATCGACGTACTGGCAAGTCTGCCGACCCGTGACGAAGCAATTTCTCAGCTGATGAGCGTGATTCAAGGCGCTACCAGCAAATTGGCTCGTACTCTGGCGGCCCTTCGCGACCAGAAAGAAGCTGCTGCAGCCTAAGGCTGAGCGACTCCTTTCAGCGTTTATTGTTTATTTCGATGGCCGCGTAGGCTGTCACCCCAATACAGGAATTTATAGTCATGTCTCTGACTAACGACCAAATCATCGAAGCAATCGGCGAAAAATCCGTTCTGGAAATCGTTGAACTGATCAAAGCAATGGAAGAGAAGTTCGGCGTTTCCGCTGCTGCTGCTTCTGCTGGTCCTGCTGCTGCCGCTGCTGTTGTTGAAGAGCAAACTGAATTCAACGTTATGCTGCTGGAAGCTGGCGAGAAGAAAGTTAACGTGATCAAGGCTGTTCGTGAGCTGACTGGTCTGGGCTTGAAAGAAGCCAAGGCAGTAGTTGACGGCGCTCCAGCTATGGTACTGGAAGCTGTTGCTAAAGAAGCAGCTGACAAAGCCAAGGCTACCTTGGAAGAAGCAGGCGCTAAAGTCGAGCTGAAGTAAGCATCGACCTTGCGTTTCCAGCCCAGGCGTTAAGCTGAGGCTGATGGCTGGTGGCTCTTGCCACCGGCCTTTTTCCGTTATTGGCAGCCGACTAGGTTGGTGCCTTTAACGTGCTGTAACCACCCTGTGCGGTGGAGCAAACCAAGGGGTTTGCACGATTTTCTGGCTGCTCCCGTCGGGAGAGGCCAAACAAGCAGGTGACCAAGCTGGGGAACGCTGATGGCTTACTCATATACTGAGAAAAAACGTATCCGCAAGGACTTTAGCAAGTTGCCGGACGTCATGGATGTGCCGTATCTCTTGGCAATCCAGCTGGATTCGTATCGTGAATTCTTGCAGGCGGGAGCGACTAAAGATCAGTTCCGCGACGTGGGCCTGCATGCGGCCTTCAAATCCGTTTTCCCGATCATCAGCTACTCCGGCAATGCTGCGCTGGAGTACGTCGGTTATCGCTTGGGCGAACCGGCATTTGATGTCAAAGAATGCGTGTTGCGTGGCGTAACGTACGCCGTACCTTTGCGGGTAAAAGTTCGTTTGATCATTTTCGACAAAGAATCGTCGAACAAAGCGATCAAGGACATCAAAGAGCAAGAAGTCTACATGGGTGAAATCCCCCTGATGACTGAAAACGGTACCTTCGTAATCAACGGTACCGAGCGTGTAATTGTTTCCCAGCTGCACCGTTCCCCGGGCGTGTTCTTTGACCACGACCGCGGCAAGACGCACAGCTCCGGTAAGCTGCTTTATTCCGCGCGTATCATTCCTTACCGTGGTTCGTGGCTCGACTTCGAGTTCGACCCGAAAGACTGCGTGTTCGTGCGTATTGACCGTCGTCGCAAGCTGCCTGCATCGGTATTGCTGCGCGCGCTGGGTTATACCACTGAGCAAGTGCTGGACGCGTTCTACACCACCAACGTGTTCCACGTTCAGGGTGAGAGCATCAGCCTGGAGCTGGTTCCACAGCGTCTGCGCGGTGAAATCGCGGCCATCGATATTACCGATGACAAAGGCAAGGTGATTGTTGAGCAGGGTCGTCGTATCACTGCCCGTCATATCAACCAGCTGGAAAAAGCCGGTGTCAAAGAGCTCGTTATGCCTCTGGACTATGTCCTGGGTCGCACAACGGCCAAGGCTATCGTGCATCCGGCTACTGGCGAAATCATTGCTGAGTGCAACACCGAGCTGACCACTGAAATCCTGGCAAAAGTTGCCAAGGGCCAGGTTGTTCGCATCGAAACGTTGTACACCAACGATATCGACTGCGGTCCGTTCGTCTCCGACACGCTGAAGATCGACTCCACCAGCAACCAACTGGAAGCGCTGGTCGAAATCTATCGCATGATGCGTCCAGGCGAGCCGCCAACCAAAGACGCTGCCGAGACTCTGTTCAACAACCTGTTCTTCAGCCCTGAGCGCTATGACCTGTCTGCGGTCGGCCGGATGAAGTTCAACCGTCGTATCGGTCGTACCGAGATCGAAGGTTCGGGCGTGTTGTGCAAAGAAGACATCGTTGCTGTGCTGAAGACCCTGGTCGACATCCGTAACGGTAAAGGCATCGTCGATGACATCGACCACCTGGGTAACCGTCGTGTTCGCTGTGTAGGCGAAATGGCCGAGAACCAGTTCCGCGTTGGCCTGGTACGTGTTGAGCGTGCGGTCAAAGAGCGTCTGTCGATGGCTGAAAGCGAAGGCCTGATGCCGCAAGACCTGATCAACGCCAAGCCTGTGGCTGCGGCGGTGAAAGAGTTCTTCGGTTCCAGCCAGCTGTCCCAGTTCATGGACCAGAACAACCCTCTGTCCGAGATCACCCACAAGCGCCGTGTTTCTGCACTGGGCCCGGGCGGTCTGACGCGTGAGCGTGCGGGCTTTGAAGTTCGTGACGTACACCCGACTCACTACGGCCGTGTTTGCCCTATTGAGACGCCGGAAGGTCCGAACATCGGTCTGATCAACTCCCTGGCTGCCTATGCGCGCACCAACCAGTACGGCTTCCTCGAGAGCCCGTACCGTGTAGTGAAAGACGCACTGGTAACCGACGAGATCGTTTTCCTGTCCGCCATCGAAGAAGCTGATCACGTGATCGCTCAGGCCTCGGCCACGATGAACGACAAGAAAGTGCTGATCGACGAGCTGGTTGCTGTTCGTCACTTGAACGAATTCACCGTCAAGGCGCCGGAAGACGTCACCTTGATGGACGTTTCGCCGAAGCAGGTTGTTTCGGTTGCAGCGTCGCTGATCCCGTTCCTGGAACACGATGACGCCAACCGTGCGTTGATGGGTTCCAACATGCAGCGTCAAGCTGTACCAACCCTGCGCGCTGACAAGCCGCTGGTAGGTACCGGCATGGAGCGTAACGTAGCTCGTGACTCCGGCGTTTGCGTCGTGGCTCGTCGTGGCGGCGTGATCGACTCTGTTGATGCCAGCCGTATCGTGGTTCGTGTTGCTGATGACGAAGTTGAAACTGGCGAAGCCGGTGTCGACATCTACAACCTGACCAAATACACCCGTTCCAACCAGAACACTTGCATCAACCAGCGTCCGCTGGTGCGCAAGGGTGACCGTGTACAGCGTAGCGACATCATGGCTGACGGCCCGTCCACCGATATGGGTGAACTGGCGCTGGGTCAAAACATGCGCATCGCGTTCATGGCCTGGAACGGTTACAACTTCGAAGACTCCATCTGCCTGTCGGAACGAGTTGTTCAAGAAGATCGCTTTACCACGATCCACATCCAGGAATTGACCTGTGTGGCACGTGACACCAAGCTTGGGCCTGAAGAGATCACTGCAGACATCCCGAACGTGGGTGAAGCTGCACTGAACAAACTGGACGAAGCCGGTATCGTTTACGTAGGTGCTGAAGTTGGCGCTGGCGACATTCTGGTAGGTAAGGTTACTCCGAAAGGCGAGACCCAGCTGACTCCGGAAGAGAAGCTGTTGCGTGCCATCTTCGGTGAAAAAGCCAGCGACGTTAAAGACACCTCCCTGCGCGTACCTACCGGTACCAAAGGTACTGTTATCGACGTGCAGGTCTTCACCCGTGACGGCGTTGAGCGTGATGCTCGTGCACTGTCGATCGAGAAGACCCAGCTGGACGAGATCCGCAAGGATCTGAACGAAGAGTTCCGTATCGTTGAAGGCGCTACCTTCGAACGTCTGCGCTCTGCTCTGGTTGGCCGCATTGCCGAAGGTGGTGCCGGTCTGAAGAAAGGTCAGGAAATCACCAATGAAATCCTGGACGGTCTTGAGCATGGTCAGTGGTTCAAACTGCGCATGGCTGAAGATGCTCTGAACGAGCAGCTTGAAAAGGCTCAGGCTTACATCATCGATCGCCGTCGTCTGCTGGACGACAAGTTCGAAGACAAGAAGCGCAAACTGCAGCAGGGCGATGACCTGGCTCCAGGCGTGCTGAAAATCGTCAAGGTTTACCTGGCAATCCGCCGTCGCATCCAGCCGGGTGACAAGATGGCCGGTCGTCACGGTAACAAGGGTGTGGTCTCCGTGATCATGCCGGTTGAAGACATGCCGTACGATGCCAATGGCACCCCGGTTGATGTGGTCCTCAACCCGTTGGGCGTACCTTCGCGTATGAACGTTGGTCAGATTCTCGAAACTCACCTGGGCCTCGCGGCCAAAGGTCTGGGCGAGAAGATCAACCTCATGATTGAAGAACAACGCAAGGTCGCTGACCTGCGTAAGTTCCTGCATGAGATCTACAACGAAATTGGCGGTCGTCAAGAAAGCCTGGATGACTTCTCCGATCAGGAAATCCTGGATCTGGCGAAGAACCTTCGCGGCGGTGTGCCAATGGCTACCCCGGTGTTCGACGGTGCCAAGGAAAGCGAAATCAAGGCAATGCTTCGTTTGGCAGACCTGCCAGACAGCGGCCAGATGGTGCTGACTGATGGTCGTACCGGCAACAAGTTCGAGCGTCCGGTTACCGTTGGCTACATGTACATGCTGAAGCTGAACCACTTGGTAGACGACAAGATGCACGCTCGTTCTACCGGTTCTTACAGCCTGGTTACCCAGCAGCCGCTGGGTGGTAAGGCACAGTTCGGTGGTCAGCGTTTCGGGGAGATGGAGGTCTGGGCGCTGGAAGCCTACGGCGCGGCATACACTCTGCAAGAAATGCTCACAGTGAAGTCGGACGATGTGAACGGCCGTACCAAGATGTACAAAAACATCGTGGACGGCGATCACCGTATGGAGCCGGGCATGCCCGAGTCCTTCAACGTGTTGATCAAAGAAATTCGTTCCCTCGGCATCGATATCGATCTGGAAACCGAATAACACGTGACGCGAATCGAGAGCGGGGCTGTATGGCCCGCTCTCTGCTCCGCCAGGAGGAAAGGCCTTGAAAGACCTACTGAATTTGCTGAAAAACCAGGGTCAAGTCGAAGAGTTCGACGCCATCCGTATTGGATTGGCATCGCCTGAGATGATCCGTTCGTGGTCGTTCGGTGAAGTTAAAAAGCCGGAAACCATCAACTACCGTACGTTCAAGCCTGAGCGTGACGGCCTGTTCTGCGCCAAGATCTTTGGCCCGGTAAAGGATTACGAGTGCCTGTGCGGTAAGTACAAGCGCTTGAAGCACCGCGGTGTGATCTGTGAGAAGTGTGGCGTTGAAGTCGCACTGGCCAAGGTCCGTCGCGAGCGCATGGCTCACATCGAACTGGCTTCGCCAGTGGCTCACATCTGGTTCCTGAAATCGCTGCCGTCCCGTATCGGCTTGCTGATGGACATGACCCTGCGTGATATCGAACGCGTTCTCTACTTCGAGAGCTATGTCGTTATCGATCCGGGCATGACCACTCTGGAAAAAGGTCAGCTGCTGAACGATGAGCAGTACTTCGAAGCGCTGGAAGAGTTCGGCGACGACTTTGATGCCCGCATGGGTGCTGAAGCTGTCCGTGAACTGCTGCACGCTATCGACCTGGAGCACGAGATTGGCCGTCTGCGTGAAGAAATTCCGCAAACCAACTCTGAAACCAAAATCAAGAAGCTGTCCAAGCGCCTGAAGTTGATGGAAGCCTTCCTGGGCTCCGGCAACCTTCCGGAGTGGATGGTTCTGACCGTTCTGCCGGTTCTGCCGCCAGATCTGCGTCCTCTGGTACCGTTGGATGGCGGTCGTTTCGCGACTTCCGACCTCAACGACCTGTACCGTCGAGTGATCAACCGTAACAACCGCTTGAAGCGCCTGCTTGATCTGTCCGCTCCGGACATCATCGTGCGCAACGAAAAGCGTATGTTGCAAGAAGCGGTCGACGCACTGCTCGACAACGGCCGTCGTGGTCGCGCTATCACCGGTTCGAACAAGCGTCCTCTGAAATCCCTGGCTGACATGATCAAGGGTAAGCAAGGTCGTTTCCGTCAGAACTTGCTCGGTAAGCGTGTTGACTACTCGGGTCGTTCGGTAATTACCGTAGGTCCGACCCTGCGTCTGCACCAGTGCGGTCTGCCGAAGAAAATGGCTCTCGAGCTGTTCAAGCCGTTCATTTTCGGCAAGCTGGAAATGCGTGGTCTTGCTACCACCATCAAAGCCGCCAAGAAGATGGTTGAGCGCGAGTTGCCGGAAGTGTGGGACGTTCTCGCTGAAGTTATCCGCGAACACCCGGTTCTTCTCAACCGTGCACCGACCCTTCACCGTCTGGGTATCCAGGCGTTTGAACCGGTACTGATCGAAGGTAAAGCTATCCAGCTGCACCCTCTGGTCTGTGCTGCGTACAACGCCGACTTCGACGGCGACCAAATGGCCGTGCACGTACCGCTGACACTGGAAGCCCAGTTGGAAGCGCGCGCGTTGATGATGTCGACCAACAACATTCTGTCGCCAGCCAACGGTGAGCCAATCATCGTTCCGTCGCAGGACGTTGTATTGGGTCTGTACTACATGACGCGTGAAGCGATCAACGCCAAAGGCGAAGGTCGTGTATTCGCTGACTTGCAGGAAGTTGACCGTGTATTCCGTGCCGGCGAAGCCGCACTGCACGCCAAGGTCAAGGTTCGTATCAACGAAACCGTCAACGACCGTGATGGCGGCAGCGTGACCAACACCCGTATCGTCGACACCACTGTCGGCCGTGCGCTGTTGTTCCAGGTTGTGCCAAAAGGTTTGTCGTACGACGTCGTCAACCTGCCGATGAAGAAAAAAGCGATCTCCAAGCTGATCAACCAGTGCTACCGCGTGGTTGGTTTGAAAGAGACCGTGATCTTCGCTGACCAGTTGATGTACACCGGTTTTGCTTACTCGACCATCTCCGGCGTTTCCATCGGTGTTAACGACTTCGTTATCCCGGATGAAAAAGCTCGCATCATCGCTGCTGCAACCGATGAAGTGAAAGAGATCGAAAGTCAGTACGCCTCCGGCCTGGTAACCCAGGGCGAGAAGTACAACAAGGTAATCGACCTTTGGTCGAAAGCTAACGATGAAGTTTCCAAGGCGATGATGTCCAACCTCTCGAAAGAGAAGGTAATCGACCGCCACGGCAACGAAGTCGAGCAAGAATCGTTCAACTCGATGTACATGATGGCCGACTCCGGCGCACGGGGTTCTGCTGCGCAGATCCGTCAGCTGGCCGGTATGCGTGGTCTGATGGCCAAGCCGGACGGTTCCATCATCGAAACGCCGATTACTGCGAACTTCCGTGAAGGTTTGAGCGTACTTCAGTACTTCATCTCGACTCACGGTGCTCGTAAGGGTCTGGCGGATACCGCCTTGAAAACAGCTAACTCCGGTTACCTGACACGTCGTCTGGTAGACGTTGCACAAGATCTGGTTGTGACTGAAGTTGACTGCGGTACCGAACACGGTCTGCTGATGACTCCGCACATCGAAGGCGGCGACGTTGTTGAGCCATTGGGTGAGCGCGTACTGGGTCGAGTAATCGCCCGTGACGTATTCAAGCCGGGCACCGAGGAAGTTATCGTTCCTGCAGGCACCCTGGTTGACGAGAAGTGGGTTGAATTCATCGAGCTGAACAGCATCGACGAAGTGATCGTGCGCTCGCCAATCAGCTGCGAAACCCGTTTCGGTATCTGCGCCAAGTGCTACGGCCGTGATCTGGCTCGTGGTCACCAGGTGAACATCGGTGAAGCTGTCGGCGTTATCGCTGCCCAGTCGATCGGTGAGCCGGGTACACAGCTGACCATGCGTACGTTCCACATCGGTGGTGCGGCAAGCCGGACCTCCGCTGCTGACAGCGTTCAGGTGAAGAATGGCGGTACTGTCCGTCTGCACAACCTGAAGCACGTTGAGCGTGTAGATGGCTGCCTGGTTGCAGTATCCCGTTCCGGTGAGCTGGCCATTGCTGATGACTTCGGTCGTGAGCGTGAGCGTTACAAGCTGCCGTACGGCGCCGTGATTTCGGTTAAAGAAGGTGACAAGGTTGACGCTGGCTCTATCGTAGCCAAGTGGGATCCTCACACTCACCCAATCGTTACCGAAATGAAAGGTACCGTGACCTACGTGGGCATGGAAGAAGGCATCACGATCAAGCGTCAGACTGACGAATTGACCGGTATGACCAACATTGAAGTACTTGATGCCAAAGACCGTCCAGCTGCCGGCAAGGACATTCGTCCAGCCGTCAAGATGGTGGGTGTTGATGGCAAGGATCTGCTGTTGCCAGGTACCGACGTACCGGCTCAGTACTTCCTGCCAGCGAACGCCTTGGTCGGTGTAGCGGATGGTGCGGAAATCGCGATCGGTGACGTTATCGCTCGTATTCCGCAAGAAACTTCGAAAACTCGAGACATCACCGGTGGTCTGCCACGGGTTGCTGACTTGTTCGAAGCCCGTCGTCCGAAAGAAGCCTCGATTCTGGCTGAAGTCAGCGGCACCATCGCGTTCGGTAAAGAAACCAAAGGCAAGCGCCGTCTGGTTATTACCCCGAACGACGGTACTGATCCGTACGAAGAGCTGATTCCAAAGTGGCGCCACCTGAACGTCTTCGAAGGCGAACAAGTGAACCGCGGCGAAGTTATCTCCGACGGTCCAAGCGATCCACACGACATCCTGCGTCTGCTGGGTGTGAGTGCGCTGGCCAAGTACATCGTTAACGAGATCCAGGACGTTTACCGTCTGCAAGGCGTAAAAATCAACGATAAGCACATCGAGACCATTCTGCGTCAGATGCTGCGTAAAGTTGAGATTGCCGAGTCTGGCGATTCCACCTTCATCAAGGGCGACCAGATGGAGTTGACGCAGGTATTGACCGAGAACGAGCGTCTGGGCAACGAAGACAAATTCGTGTCCAAGTTCACTCGCGTCCTGCTGGGTATCACCAAGGCGTCGTTGTCGACTGAATCGTTCATCTCGGCGGCCTCTTTCCAGGAGACCACTCGAGTACTGACCGAAGCGGCGGTAACCGGCAAGCGCGATTACCTGCGCGGCCTGAAAGAAAACGTTGTCGTGGGTCGTCTGATCCCGGCAGGTACCGGTTTGGCATACCACAGCGAGCGTAAGCGCCGCCGTGAGGCTGACAAGCCGTTGCGCGTAAGCGCCAGTGAAGTGGAAGCTGCACTGACCGAAGCGCTGAACTCGAGCGGTAACTGAGTTCTGCGGTAAATGATGGGCGGGCCCCGGCAGTTCCGTTCATCGAATCGAGACAATTTGTCTGGGTTTGATGAGTGGAAGTGTCGGGGCCTTGCCTTGACTGGGGGCAAGATCCTCTTTAGACTCTTGTACCCCTAAATTTGGCGGGAATTCGTTCCTGCCATTTTGCTTTTCTTGCAAGACAATAGCGTCGCAAGACAACAGTGGAGCTAGTAGATGGCAACTATCAACCAGCTGGTACGTCAGCCGCGTAAGCGTATCGTCGAGAAATCCGACGTACCTGCGCTGCAAAACTGCCCGCAACGTCGTGGCGTATGCACCCGTGTGTATACAACTACGCCGAAAAAACCTAACTCGGCACTGCGTAAAGTATGCCGTGTGCGCCTGACCAACGGTTTCGAGGTTTCCTCGTACATCGGTGGTGAAGGTCACAACCTGCAAGAACACAGCGTGGTACTGATTCGTGGCGGTCGTGTAAAAGACTTGCCAGGTGTTCGTTACCACACCGTTCGCGGCTCTTTGGATACTTCCGGCGTTAAAGGTCGTAACCAAGGTCGTTCGAAGTACGGTACCAAGAAGCCGAAGTAGTCTTCGGTTTCCGGTAAATAATGCAGATTTCTTTTTTTCTGAGTCGATAAGAGTAAGGTCGGACCTGCATCCCTGGGGTGTAATGGTTCCGAGCTAACCTGAAGACCGTTTGAGGGCTTATCCATGCCAAGAAGACGCGTAGCAGCCAAGCGCGAAGTGCTTGACGATCCAAAATACGGAAGCCAAATTCTGGCCAAGTTCATGAACCACGTGATGGAAAGCGGCAAAAAAGCCGTTGCCGAGCGTATCGTTTATGGCGCGCTGGAAAAGGTTAAAGAACGCAAGAACAGCGATCCCCTGGAACTCTTCGAGAAAGCTCTCGACGCCATCGCTCCGCTGGTCGAAGTGAAGTCGCGCCGTGTAGGCGGTGCTACTTACCAGGTTCCGGTCGAAGTTCGCCCGTCCCGTCGTAACGCCCTGGCAATGCGCTGGTTGGTAGACTTCGCCCGCAAGCGCGGCGAGAAGTCTATGGCTCTGCGTTTGGCTGGCGAACTGTTGGACGCTGCCGAAGGTAAAGGTGCTGCTGTTAAGAAGCGTGAAGACGTGCACCGTATGGCCGAAGCTAACAAAGCTTTCTCGCACTACCGCTTCTAATTTCAGCTTCACTAATTTTGCGAGGGCTTTATGGCTCGTACTACTCCGATTAGTCGCTACCGTAACATCGGTATCGTCGCTCACGTGGATGCTGGTAAAACCACCACCACCGAGCGCGTACTGTTTTACACTGGCAAAAGTCACAAAATGGGCGAGGTGCATGATGGCGCCGCGACCACAGACTGGATGGTTCAGGAGCAGGAGCGTGGTATTACCATTACTTCTGCTGCCATTACCGCCTTCTGGAAAGGTTCTGCCAAGCAGTACAAGGACGAACACCGCTTCAACGTAATCGATACCCCGGGCCACGTTGACTTCACTATTGAAGTTGAGCGTTCCCTGCGTGTACTCGACGGCGCTGTCGTTGTGTTCTGTGGTACCTCGGGCGTTGAGCCTCAGTCGGAAACCGTATGGCGTCAAGCCAACAAATACGGCGTTCCACGTCTTGTTTACGTAAACAAGATGGACCGTGCTGGTGCCAACTTCCTGCGCGTTATCGAGCAGATCAAGAAGCGTCTGGGCCACACTCCAGTTCCAATCCAGTTGGCTATCGGTTCCGAAGACAACTTCCAGGGTCAGATCGATCTGATCAACATGGAAGCTGTGTACTGGAACGATGCTGACAAAGGTATGGTTCCTGTTCGCAAAGAAATTCCAGCTGAGCTGAAAGATCTTGCTGACGAGTGGCGCGACAACATGGTTCAGGCTGCGGCCGAAGCCAATGAAGAGCTGATGAACAAGTACCTCGAAGGTGAAGAATTCACCATCGCGGAAATCAAGGCGGCTCTGCGTCAGCGTACTATCGCTGGTGAGATCGTCCTGGCTGTTTGCGGTTCTTCCTTCAAGAACAAGGGTGTTCCCCTGGTTCTCGACGCCGTTATCGACTTCCTGCCTGCTCCGACTGATATTCCTGCCATCAAGGGTACTGACCCGGATGACGAGACTATCGAACTGGAGCGTCATGCAGACGACAACGAGCCGTTCTCGGCTCTGGCGTTCAAGATCGCTACCGACCCATTCGTGGGTACCTTGACCTTCGTCCGTGTTTACTCGGGCGTGTTGAACTCCGGCGACGGCGTAATCAACTCGGTTAAGGGCAAGAAAGAGCGCGTGGGTCGTATGGTGCAAATGCACGCAAACGCCCGTGAAGAAATCAAGGAAGTACGCGCTGGTGACATCGCGGCCTTGATCGGCATGAAGGACGTCACCACTGGTGAGACTTTGTGCAACGCTGACAAGCCAATCATTCTGGTTCGTATGGACTTCCCGGAGCCGGTTATTTCGGTTGCCGTAGAGCCTAAGACCAAGGATGACCAGGAAAAAATGGGTGTTGCACTGGGCAAGCTTGCTCAGGAAGATCCATCTTTCCGCGTTAAAACTGATGAAGAGACTGGTCAAACGATCATCTCTGGCATGGGCGAGCTGCACCTGGACATCCTGGTTGACCGGATGCGCCGTGAGTTCAACGTCGAAGCCAACATCGGTAAGCCTCAGGTTTCCTATCGTGAGCGCATCACGAAGAACTGTGAGATCGAAGGCAAGTTCGTTCGTCAGTCCGGCGGTCGTGGCCAGTTTGGTCACTGCTGGATTCGTTTTGCACCTGCTGACGAAGGTCAGGAAGGTCTGCAGTTCGTGAACGAAGTGGTAGGTGGTGTGGTTCCTAAGGAATACATCCCGGCTATCCAGAAGGGTATCGAAGAGCAGATGAAGAACGGTGTTGTTGCCGGCTATCCGCTGATCGGCCTGAAGGCTACCGTGTTTGATGGTTCTTACCACGACGTCGACTCCAACGAGATGGCGTTTAAGGTGGCTGCTTCCATGGCGACCAAGCAACTGGCTACCAAAGGTGGCGGTGAGCTGCTTGAGCCGATCATGGCGGTAGAGGTTGTTACACCTGAAGACTATATGGGTGACGTGATGGGCGACTTGAACCGTCGTCGCGGCATGATCCAGGGTATGGAAGATACGGTCTCCGGCAAAGTAATTCGTGCTGAAGTACCGTTGGGTGAAATGTTCGGTTATGCGACCGACGTTCGTTCCATGTCCCAGGGTCGCGCAAGCTACTCTATGGAATTCAAAAAATACGATACAGCTCCGGCGCACATCGTCGAAACTGTTACTAAAAAACAAGGCTGATTTAGTTCAGTCCTTTAGGCAAGGAGTTAATTGTCGTGGCTAAAGAAAAATTTGATCGTTCCCTACCGCACGTCAACGTTGGCACTATCGGTCACGTTGACCATGGTAAAACCACGCTGACTGCAGCTCTGACCCGTGTTTGCTCCGAAGTTTTCGGTTCGGCAATCGTTGACTTCGATAAAATCGACAGCGCGCCAGAAGAAAAAGCTCGTGGTATCACGATCAACACTGCGCACGTTGAATACAACTCGCACATTCGTCACTACGCTCACGTTGACTGCCCAGGTCACGCTGACTATGTGAAGAACATGATCACCGGTGCTGCTCAGATGGACGGCGCTATCCTGGTTTGTTCGGCCGCTGATGGTCCGATGCCACAAACCCGTGAGCACATCCTGCTGTCCCGTCAGGTTGGCGTTCCGTACATCGTGGTTTTCCTGAACAAGGCTGACCTGGTAGACGACGCTGAGCTGCTGGAACTGGTTGAGATGGAAGTTCGTGACCTGCTGTCGACTTACGACTTCCCAGGCGACGACACTCCGATCATCATCGGTTCGGCTCGTATGGCGCTGGAAGGCAAAGACGACAACGAAATGGGCACCACTGCCGTTCGTAAACTGGTTGAAACTCTGGATACCTACATTCCAGATCCAGTACGTGTTATCGACAAGCCGTTCCTGATGCCAATCGAAGACGTATTCTCGATCTCTGGTCGCGGTACTGTTGTAACTGGTCGTATCGAGCGCGGTATCGTTCGCGTTCAAGATCCGCTGGAAATCGTTGGTCTGCGTGACACTACTGTTACCACCTGCACCGGCGTTGAAATGTTCCGTAAGCTGCTCGACGAAGGTCGTGCGGGCGAGAACTGCGGCGTGCTGCTGCGCGGCACCAAGCGTGACGACGTTGAGCGTGGCCAGGTTCTGGTTAAGCCAGGCTCGGTTAAGCCACACACTACCTTCGAAGCTGAAGTGTACGTGTTGAGCAAAGAAGAAGGCGGCCGTCACACTCCGTTCTTCAAAGGCTACCGTCCTCAGTTCTACTTCCGTACAACTGACGTAACTGGTAACTGCGAACTGCCGGAAGGCGTTGAGATGGTAATGCCGGGCGACAACATCAAAATGGTTGTTACCCTGATCAAAACCATCGCAATGGAAGACGGTCTGCGTTTCGCAATCCGTGAAGGCGGTCGTACCGTTGGCGCTGGCGTTGTAGCCAAAATCATCGCGTAAGTGATGATTGTCTGAAAAAAGCCCCCGCTCAGCGGGGGCTTTTTTTATTGAGTTGACACCTACTGGGGTCGTCTATAGAATTGCGCCTCCTTTTAACGGGCGTATTGCGCTCGGTGGGAACAGCAATCTGGAGTCTGAAATCCAATGCAAAATCAGCAAATCCGTATCAGGTTGAAGGCTTTTGACCATCGCCTGATCGACCAATCAACCCAGGAAATCGTGGAAACCGCGAAACGTACTGGTGCTCAAGTGCGTGGTCCAATTCCACTGCCTACCCGTAAAGAGCGGTTCACCGTTCTGGTCTCCCCGCACGTCAACAAAGACGCGCGTGACCAGTACGAGATCCGTACTCATAAGCGCGTACTGGACATCGTCCAGCCAACGGATAAAACCGTTGATGCACTTATGAAGCTTGATCTTGCGGCCGGTGTGGAAGTGCAGATCAGCCTCGGCTAAGACTTGGGTCTTAGTCGTGTAACGCTCTGAAATGGGCGGCCATAGCGGGTGAAAGCCCCGTACACTCATGAGGTTTACAACATGACTATTGGTGTAGTCGGTCGTAAATGCGGTATGACCCGTATTTTCACCGAAGAAGGTGTCTCCATTCCGGTCACGGTCATTGAGATCGAGCCGAATCGCGTCACCCAGTTCAAAACTGAAGAAACCGATGGCTATCGTGCAGTGCAAGTCACTGTCGGCGAGCGTCGCGCTTCGCGTGTAACAGCTGCTCAAGCGGGTCACTTCGCTAAAGCAAACGTTGCCGCCGGTCGTACCGTAATGGAATTCCGTCTTGAAGAAGGCGAGTACCAGGCTGGCGATCTGATCAACACTGAAATCTTCACCGCTGGCCAACTGGTTGATGTAACCGGTCAGTCCAAGGGTAAAGGCTTCCAGGGTACGATCAAGCGTTGGAATTTCCGTGGCCAAGACAACACTCACGGTAACTCCGTTTCCCACCGCGTCCCGGGCTCTATTGGCCAGTGCCAGACTCCTGGTCGTGTATTCAAGGGCAAAAAAATGTCCGGTCATATGGGCGCTGAGCGCGTGACCGTGCAGTCCCTGGAAGTAGTGCGCGTCGACGCTGAACGCAATCTGTTGTTGGTCAAGGGTGCTGTTCCTGGCGCTACTGGCGGCAACCTGGTTGTACGTCCAGCGGCCAAGGCTCGCGGTTAAGGGGAAGCTGACATGCAATTAAATGTAAATGACGCTCAAGCGATCGAAGTTTCCGAACTGACTTTCGGCGGCGAATTCAACGAGACGCTGGTTCACCAAGCAGTCGTGGCCTACATGGCCGGCGGCCGTCAAGGTAGCAAGCAGCAAAAGACCCGTTCCGACGTTCGTGGTGGCGGTAAGCGCCCTTGGCGTCAGAAAGGTACTGGCCGTGCTCGTGCCGGTACTATCCGTAGCCCAATCTGGCGTGGCGGCGGTACCACTTTCGCAGCTCGTCCACAGGATCACTCCCAGAAGCTGAACAAGAAGATGTATCGCGCAGCAATGCGTTCCATCCTTGCTGAGCTGGTGCGTACTGATCGTCTGGTCGTGGTTCAGGACTTCGCTGTTGAAGCGCCGAAAACCAAAGATCTGCTCAACAAGCTGAATGGCATGGGTCTGACTGATGTCCTGATCGTGTCTGAAGGTGTTGATCAGAACCTGTACCTGGCTGCTCGTAACCTGCCACACGTTGATGTACGTGACGTGCAAGGTTCCGATCCAGTTAGTCTGATCGCATACGACAAGGTGTTGATCACCGTGTCGGCCGTGAAGAAATTCGAGGAGCTGCTGGGATGAACCAGGAACGCGTATTTAAAGTTCTGCTTGGCCCGCACGTTTCCGAGAAGGCTACGGTTCTGGCAGACAAGAAAGGCCAGTTCGTTTTCAAGGTTGCTACCGATGCAACCAAGCTGGAAATCAAGAAGGCCGTCGAAAGCCTGTTCAGCGTGAAAGTTGAGCGTGTTACTACCCTGAACGTTCTGGGTAAGAGCAAGCGCACCGCTCGCGGCGTGGGCAAGCGTAATGACTGGAAGAAGGCAGTAATCTCCCTTCAGCCAGGCCAAGATCTCGATTTCAGCAGCAGTGCTGAGTAAGGAAGGGGTGCATCATGGCAATCGTTAAATGCAAACCGACTTCCCCTGGCCGCCGTCATGTGGTCAAGGTGGTCAACCAGGAGCTGCATAAAGGCGCTCCTCACGCACCGCTGCTCGAGAAGAAATCGAAGTCTGGTGGTCGTAACAACAATGGCCGTATTACCACTCGTCACATCGGTGGTGGTCATAAGCAGCATTACCGTATGGTCGACTTCCGTCGCAACGACAAAGATGGCATTCCAGCCACTGTTGAGCGTATCGAATACGATCCAAACCGTACTGCTCACATCGCTCTGATGCTGTACGCAGACGGCGAGCGCCGCTACATCATCGCTCCTAAAGGCGTGAGTGCTGGCGACCAGCTGATTTCGGGTGCTTTGGCCCCAATCAAGCCGGGTAACTCGTTGCAACTGCGCAGCATTCCAGTTGGTAGCACCGTACACGGCATCGAATTGAAGCCGGGTAAAGGCGCGCAAATCGCACGTTCCGCTGGTGCTTCGGCTCAGCTGGTCGCTCGTGATGGTGTCTATGTGACCCTGCGTCTGCGCTCTGGTGAAATGCGTAAAGTACTGGCTGAATGCCGTGCGACCCTGGGTGAAGTCTCGAACTCCGAGCACAGCCTGCGTTCGCTGGGTAAAGCTGGTGCCAAACGCTGGCGTGGCGTTCGCCCAACCGTTCGTGGTGTTGCCATGAACCCGGTTGACCACCCACATGGTGGTGGTGAAGGTCGTACCTCTGGTGGTCGTCATCCGGTATCGCCATGGGGCTTCCCGACTAAGGGCGCGAAGACTCGTGGTAATAAGCGTACCGACAAAATGATCGTCCGTCGTCGCAAGTAAATAGAGGGATACGACAGTGCCACGTTCTCTGAAAAAAGGTCCTTTTATTGATCTTCACCTACTGAAGAAGATCGAAGTGGCGGCGGAAAAGAACGATCGCAAACCGGTGAAAACCTGGTCGCGTCGTTCGATGATCCTGCCACAAATGGTCGGTCTGACCATCGCTGTGCATAACGGTCGTCTTCATGTCCCAGTTCTCGTGAACGAAGACATGGTTGGCCATAAACTAGGCGAGTTTGCCGGTACCCGCACTTATCGTGGGCACGTGGCAGACAAGAAAGCCAAGCGTTAAGGGGTAAGGAACGATGGAAGTAGCCGCTAAGTTGTCGGGCGCTCGAATCTCCGCCCAGAAAGCCCGCTTGGTCGCCGACCAGATCCGCGGGAAGAAGGTGGGCGAAGCGCTCAACCTGTTGGCTTTCAGCAACAAGAAAGCCGCCGAGATCATCAAGAAAGTGCTGGAGTCGGCCGTAGCCAACGCCGAGCATAACGAAGGCGCAGACGTTGACGACTTGAAAGTCGCCACCGTTTTCGTCAACGAAGGGCGTTCGCTGAAGCGCATCATGCCGCGTGCCAAAGGCCGCGCTGATCGCATCGTCAAGCGGTCTTGCCATATCACTGTCAAGGTTGCTGACAAGTAACGGAGTCGAAGAGATGGGTCAGAAAGTACATCCCATTGGCATTCGCCTGGGAATCGTCAAGGAGCACACCTCCGTCTGGTACGCAGACGGCCGGACTTATGCGGACTACTTGTTCGCTGATCTGAAGGTGCGTGAATACCTCCAAGACAAACTAAAAAGCGCGTCCGTAAGCCGTATCGATATCCATCGTCCGGCCCAAACTGCACGTATCACCATCCACACCGCTCGTCCAGGTATCGTTATCGGGAAGAAAGGTGAAGATGTTGAGAAACTGCGTCAGGACCTGACCAAGCAAATGGGTGTGCCTGTGCACATCAATATCGAAGAGATCCGCAAGCCGGAACTCGACGGTATGCTGGTTGCGCAGAGCGTAGCTCAGCAGCTGGAGCGTCGTGTAATGTTCCGTCGCGCGATGAAACGCGCTGTACAGAACGCTATGCGCATTGGTGCCAAAGGCATCAAAATCCAAGTGAGCGGTCGTCTCGGCGGTGCTGAAATCGCACGTACTGAATGGTATCGCGAAGGTCGTGTGCCATTGCACACCCTGCGTGCCGACATCGACTATGCCAACTACGAAGCTCACACCACTTACGGTGTGATCGGTGTAAAGGTTTGGATCTTCAAAGGCGAAGTAATTGGTGGTCGCCAAGAAGAACTGAAGCCACAAGCACCAGCGCCTCGTAAAAAAGCTGCTAAGTAAGGGGTACGCCAAATGTTACAACCTAAGCGTACGAAGTTCCGCAAGCAAATGACTGGCCACAACCGTGGCTTGGCATTGCGCGGTAGCAAAGTCAGCTTCGGCGAATACGCGCTGAAGTCTGTTGCTCGTGGTCGTCTCACCGCTCGTCAGATCGAATCAGCGCGTCGTGCACTGACCCGTCACGTTAAGCGTGGCGGCAAGATCTGGATCCGTGTATTCCCGGACAAGCCTATTTCCAAAAAGCCCCTAGAAGTTCGTATGGGTAAAGGTAAGGGTAACGTGGAATATTGGGTTGCCCAGATTCAGCCAGGCAAAGTCCTGTATGAAATCGAGGGTGTTACTGAAGAGCTGGCGCGTGAGGCTTTCGCCCTGGCTGCTGCAAAGCTGCCGCTCGCCACCTCCTTTGTTAAACGGACGGTGATGTGATGAAAGCGAATGAACTTCGTGAAAAATCCGCACAGCAGCTGAACGAGCAACTGCTCGGCTTGCTGCGCGACCAGTTCAATCTGCGTATGCAGAAAGCAACTGGCCAGTTGGGGCAGTCGCATCTGCTCTCGCAAGTTAAGCGTGACATCGCTCGCGTGAAGACTGTGCTCAAACAGCAGGCAGGTAAGTAATCATGGCTGAAGCCGAAAAGACTGTCCGTACGCTGACTGGCCGTGTTGTCAGCGACAAGATGGACAAAACCATCACCGTTCTGATCGAGCGTCGCGTTAAGCACCCGATCTACGGTAAATACGTTAAGCGTTCGACTAAGCTGCACGCGCACGACGAAACCAATCAGTGCCACATCGGCGACAAAGTCACTATTCGTGAAACTCGTCCGATGGCCAAGACCAAGTCTTGGGCACTGGTTGATGTTCTCGAACGCGCTGTGGAAGTCTAAGGACTAGGGGTCGGAGAAATTATATGATTCAGACTCAATCCATGCTCGATGTGGCCGATAACAGCGGCGCACGCCGCGTTATGTGCATCAAGGTGCTGGGTGGCTCCCATCGTCGTTACGCTGGTATCGGTGACATCATCAAAGTTACCGTGAAGGAAGCAATTCCTCGCGGTAAAGTGAAAAAAGGCCAAGTGATGACTGCTGTTGTAGTCCGCACTCGTCACGGCGTACGTCGTGCTGATGGCTCCATTATCCGCTTTGATGGCAACGCTGCTGTTCTTCTGAACAACAAGCAAGAGCCGATCGGCACCCGTATCTTTGGGCCAGTGACCCGTGAACTTCGTACTGAGAAGTTCATGAAGATCGTCTCGCTCGCCCCAGAAGTGCTGTAAGGAGATCCGACATGCAAAAGATTCGTCGTGACGACGAGATCATCGTGATCGCCGGCAAAGACAAAGGTAAGCGCGGTAAGGTGCTTAAGGTTCTCGCTAACAACCGTTTGGTTATTGGCGGTCTGAACCTGGTTAAGCGTCATACCAAGCCTAACCCGATGTCGGGCGTACAAGGCGGTATCGTCGAGAAAGAAGCTCCACTGGACGCTTCTAACGTGGCCATCTTCAACAGCGAAACCAGCAAAGCAGATCGCGTTGGTTTCAAAGTAGAAGAAGGCAAAAAAATTCGTGTCTTCAAGTCGACCCAAAAAGCGGTTGATGCTTGAACACTGCTAGGTAGATGAGACCATGGCACGACTAAAAGAGATTTACCGGAAGGAAATCGCTCCGAAACTTAAGGAAGAACTTAAGCTTTCGAACGTGATGGAAGTTCCGCGCGTTACCAAAATCACCCTGAACATGGGTTTGGGCGAAGCGATCGGTGATAAGAAAATCATCGAGCACGCTGTAGCTGATTTGGAAAAAATCACGGGTCAAAAATGTGTAGTGACCTACGCTCGCAAGTCCATCGCAGGCTTCAAAGTTCGCGAAGGCTGGCCGATCGGCGTTAAGGTTACTCTGCGCCGTGAGCGTATGTACGAATTCCTGGATCGTCTGCTGTCGATCTCCCTGCCTCGGGTACGCGACTTCCGCGGCCTGAATGCCAAGTCCTTCGATGGTCGTGGTAACTACAGCATGGGCGTAAAAGAGCAGATCATCTTCCCGGAAATCGACTACGACAAAATCGATGCTCTCCGCGGTCTGGACATTACCCTGACCACCACTGCTCGGACAGATGATGAAGGTCGCGCCTTGCTGCGTGCTTTCAAATTCCCGTTCCGCAACTGATTGGAGTAGGACCATGGCTAAGATGAGCATGAAAAACCGCGAGCTGAAACGTCAGCTCACGGTTGCCAAGTTCGCCAAGAAGCGTGCAGCACTGAAAGCTATCATCGTGGATCTGAACGCAAGTCCAGAAGCACGTTGGGAAGCTCAAGTTGCTCTGCAGAAGCAGCCACGTGACGCAAGCGCTGCGCGCATGCGTAACCGCTGCCGCCTGACTGGCCGTCCGCATGGTGTTTACCGCAAGTTCGGCCTTGGCCGTAACAAATTGCGTGAAGCAGCAATGCGTGGCGACGTACCAGGTCTGGTTAAAGCCAGCTGGTAAGGCGCACAGGCAAAGTTACCCCTGTCAGGGTTGCAAGATCCTGACAGCCGGTGACCTTGAATATGAATCAAGCCCCTATTGGGGCTTGATTCATTTCTGGCGTGTGTCTAGAATGACCGGCTCGCCTGAGCCCGTGCTTTTTAAGCATTGAGTACTCGGCGACAGTTGTAGCCGCAAGGCTAATTCTTTTTGTATCAGGAGCGTCTAGCCCATGAGTATGCAGGACCCGTTAGCGGACATGCTAACTCGAATCCGTAATGCCCAGATGGCTGAAAAGTCCGTCGTAAGCATGCCATCTTCCACGTTGAAGGTAGCTGTAGCCAAAGTTCTCAAAGACGAAGGTTACATCGCGGATTATCAGATCAGCAGCGAAATCAAGCCACTGCTGTCTATCGAGCTGAAGTACTTCGAAGGCCGTTCGGTTATCGAAGAAGTTAAGCGCGTTAGCCGTCCAGGCCTGCGTCAGTACAAGTCCTCCGAAGATCTGCCGAAAGTTCGTGGCGGTCTGGGTGTGTCTATCGTCTCCACCAGCAAAGGTGTGATGACGGATCGTGCTGCGCGCGCTGCCGGTGTCGGCGGCGAAGTTCTTTGCACTGTGTTCTAAGGGGGGATAAGCATGTCACGCGTCGCTAAGAACCCCGTTAAGCTGCCAGCTGGTGTCGAAGTAAAATTCGCCGGCCAACAGCTTTCGGTGAAGGGTGCCAAGGGTACTCTAGAACTGAACATCCATTCGTCCGTTGAGATTGTTGAAGAAGCTGGTGAGCTGCGTTTCGCTGCTCGCAATGGCGATCAACAAACTCGCGCAATGGCTGGTACCACTCGTGCGTTGGTAAACAACATGGTCCAAGGCGTAAGCCAAGGCTTCGAGCGCAAGCTCCAGCTGGTCGGTGTTGGTTACAAAGCGCAAGCAAAAGGCACAGTGCTGAACCTGGCTCTTGGCTTCTCGCACCCAGTGGATTACGAGTTGCCGGAAGGCATCACCGCTGAGACTCCTAGCCAAACCGATATCCTGATCAAGGGTATTGATAAGCAGCTGGTAGGTCAGGTGGCCGCTGAGATCCGCGGTTTCCGTCCGCCAGAGCCTTATAAAGGCAAGGGTGTACGTTACGCGGACGAAGTCGTCCGTCGTAAAGAAGCCAAGAAGAAGTAGGGCATAGCAAATGACCGACAAAAAAGTTACTCGCCTGCGCCGCGCTCGCAAAGCACGTCTGAAAATGCACGAACTAGAAGTCGTGCGTCTCTGCGTGTTCCGCTCGGCACAGCACATATACGCCCAGGTCATCTCGGCCGACGGCAGCAAAGTCCTGGCAAGCGCCTCGACTTTGGACAAAGAACTGCGTGATGGTGCCACTGGCAACATCGACGCGGCCACAAAGGTTGGCCAGCTGGTCGCTACGCGTGCAAAAGCCGCTGGCGTCTCGCAGGTGGCTTTCGACCGCTCTGGCTTCAAGTACCACGGCCGCGTGAAAGCGCTGGCTGAGGCTGCTCGTGAAGCTGGGCTGGAGTTCTAAGTTATGTCAAATAACGACCAAAAGCGCGACGAAGGCTACATTGAGAAGCTGGTTCAAGTTAACCGCGTAGCCAAAACCGTTAAAGGCGGCCGTATCTTCACTTTCACCGCGTTGACCGTGGTTGGTGATGGTAAAGGGCGCGTTGGCTTCGGCCGTGGCAAGTCACGTGAAGTGCCTGCTGCGATCCAGAAGGCAATGGAAGCTGCTCGCCGCAACATGATTCAAGTGGACCTTAACGGCACCACTCTGCAGTACGCCATGAAATCCGCCCACGGCGCTTCCAAGGTTTACATGCAGCCTGCTTCTGAAGGTACCGGTATCATCGCTGGCGGCGCTATGCGTGCTGTCCTCGAAGTTGCTGGCGTTCAGAACGTACTGGCCAAGTGCTACGGCTCGACTAACCCGGTAAACGTGGTTCACGCCACTTTCAAAGGTTTGAAAGCTATGCAATCTCCTGAATCTATTGCCGCCAAGCGTGGCAAAAGCGTCAAGGAGATCTTCTGATCATGGCTACCGTTAAAGTAACGCTGATCAAAAGCATGACCGGCCGTATCCCTAACCACAAACTGTGCGTTAAGGGTCTGGGTCTGCGTCGCATCGGTCACACTGTAGAAGTACTTGATACTCCCGAGAATCGCGGGATGATCAACAAGGCTTACTACATGCTGCGTGTAGAGGGTTAATCGATGAAACTCAATGATCTGAGTCCAGCGCCGGGTTCCCGTCGCGAAAAGCATCGTCCGGGCCGTGGTATCGGTAGTGGTTTGGGTAAGACTGGTGGCCGTGGTCACAAAGGTCAGACCTCCCGCTCCGGTGGCACCATTGCTCCAGGCTTTGAAGGCGGTCAACAGCCGCTGCATCGCCGTCTGCCTAAGTTCGGTTTCGTATCCCTGAAAGCCATGGATCGCGCAGAAGTGCGTTTGTCCGAGCTGGCTAAAGTGGAAGGCGACATCGTAACTGTGCAGACCCTGAAAGATGCCAACGTGATCAACGTCAACGTACTGCGTGTGAAAATCATGCTGTCCGGTGAAGTGACTCGCGCTGTCACAATCGGCAAGGGAATCGGCGCCACCAAAGGTGCGCGTTCGGCTATCGAAGCAGCTGGCGGCAAGTTCGAGGAATAAATGGCTAAGCAAGGTGCTCTCTCAGCGCTCAGCAAAGGCGGGTTATCCGAGCTCTGGGCTCGACTGCGTTTTCTATTCCTGGCGATTATCGTCTACCGGATAGGCGCACACATCCCAGTTCCAGGTATCAACCCGGACCGGCTGGCGGACCTGTTTCGACAGAATGAGGGGACCATACTTAGCTTGTTCAACATGTTTTCCGGCGGCGCGCTGGAGCGGATGAGTATTTTTGCGCTGGGGATCATGCCGTACATTTCGGCATCGATCATCATGCAGCTTATGTCCGCTGTCAGCCCGCAACTGGAGCAGTTGAAGAAGGAAGGTGAAGCTGGCCGTCGCAAGATTAGCCAGTACACCCGCTACCTCACTGTCGCTCTTGCTCTTGTCCAGGCTATTGGCATGTCCATTGGTCTGGCAGGGCAAGGCGTAGCGTTCACTGGTGACCTGGGCTTCCATTTCGTTGCAGTAACCACGTTTGTGGCGGGTGCAATGTTCATGATGTGGCTGGGTGAGCAGATTACTGAGCGTGGTGTTGGCAACGGTATCTCGATGTTGATTTTTTCGGGTATCGTCGCCGGTCTTCCGAGAGCAATCGGGCAGTCTTTCGAGTCTGCACGTCAGGGCGATATCAATATTTTCGCTCTGGTTGCTATCGGTTTGCTGGCAGTAGCGATTATCGGTTTTGTGGTGTTCATTGAGCGTGGCCAGCGTCGTATTGCTGTTCACTACGCCAAGCGTCAGCAGGGCCGCAAGGTGTTTGCTGCGCAGACTAGCCACCTACCGCTGAAAGTGAATATGGCCGGTGTTATCCCGGCTATTTTTGCGAGCAGCATTTTGCTGTTCCCGGCTTCGCTGGGTGCCTGGTTCGGTCAGTCTGAAGGTATGGGCTGGTTGCAGGACATCTCGCAGTCGATCGCTCCTGGTCAGCCGTTGAATATTCTGCTGTTTAGTGCAGGGATTATTTTCTTCTGCTTCTTCTATACGGCGTTGATGTTCAATCCGAAAGACGTAGCGGAAAACCTGAAGAAGTCCGGTGCCTTTATTCCGGGTATCCGTCCAGGTGAGCAGTCGGCACGCTATATTGATGGCGTTTTGACTCGTTTGACTCTGTTCGGTGCTCTTTATATGACGGCCGTGTGCCTGTTGCCCCAGTTCCTGGTGGTTGCGGCAAACGTTCCGTTCTACCTTGGCGGGACCTCGTTGCTGATCGTTGTTGTGGTTGTTATGGACTTCATGTCCCAAGTACAATCGCACCTCGTTTCGCACCAGTACGAATCCCTGATGAAGAAAGCCAACCTGAAGGGCTACGGCAGCGGCATGCTCCGCTGAAGTACTACCCCGTAAGGTGAGAGGAGTTGGTGATGAAAGTTCGTGCATCGGTGAAAAAGCTGTGCCGTAACTGCAAGATTATTCGCCGCGAAGGTGTTGTTCGGGTAATTTGCAGCGCGGAACCACGTCACAAACAGCGCCAAGGCTGAGTGTGATCTGTTTGAAGCCCAGCAGCTAGTGCGCTGCTGGGTTGATTATTTGTTATTACAGCGATATTATCTCGCGCCCTATTTCTTGGCTTCCGGGGCGTAGGTAGCTGTCAATTGGAGTCCCACTGAATGGCCCGTATTGCAGGCGTTAACATTCCAGATAACAAGCACACTGTTATCTCGCTGACCTACATCTATGGTGTTGGTCGCACTACCTCACAGAAAATCTGTGCGGATGCTGGTGTAAACCCAGCCGCTAAGATCAAGGATCTGAGCGACGAGCAGATTGAGTTGCTGCGTGGCGAAGTGGCGAAGTTCACCACTGAAGGTGACCTGCGTCGTGAAGTCAACATGAAAATCAAACGCTTGATGGACCTGGGCTGCTACCGCGGTCTGCGCCATCGTCGTGGTCTTCCAGTGCGCGGTCAGCGTACCAAGACCAACGCGCGTACTCGCAAAGGTCCGCGTAAGCCGATCCGCAAGTAATCGCACCAGCGAATCGACAGGAATTTAGTCATGGCAAAACCTGCTGCTCGTCCTCGTAAAAAAATTAAAAAGACAGTGGTTGATGGCATCGCCCACATCCACGCGTCTTTCAACAACACCATCGTGACCATCACGGATCGTCAGGGTAACGCGCTTTCTTGGGCTACCTCTGGTGGTTCGGGTTTCCGCGGTTCACGCAAGTCCACCCCGTTCGCTGCTCAAGTAGCTGCTGAACGTGCTGGTCAAGCTGCGCTGGAATATGGCCTGAAAAACCTTGACGTTAACGTCAAGGGCCCAGGTCCAGGTCGTGAGTCCGCTGTCCGTGCTTTGAACGGCTGTGGCTATAAGATCGCCAGCATCACCGACGTGACGCCAATCCCGCACAACGGGTGCCGTCCGCCGAAGAAGCGCCGCGTGTAATCAGGAGACTGTAAAGAATGGCTCGTTACATTGGTCCAAAATGCAAACTGGCACGTCGTGAAGGCACTGATCTCTTCCTGAAGAGTGGTGTGCGCGCTATCGAATCGAAGTGCAATATTGAAGCTGCTCCAGGCATCCACGGCCAACGCCGCGGTCGCCAATCCGACTACGGTACCCAACTGCGTGAAAAGCAGAAGGTCCGTCGTATCTACGGCGTTCTCGAGCGTCAGTTCAGCGGCTACTACAAACAAGCTGCTGGCAAAAAAGGTGCAACCGGTGAAAACCTGCTGCAACTGCTCGAATGCCGCCTGGATAACGTCGTATACCGTATGGGTTTCGGTTCTACTCGTGCCGAATCTCGTCAGTTGGTATCGCACAAGTCGATCAGCGTTAACGGTCAGACCGTAAACGTTCCGTCCTACCAGGTTCGTGCTGGTGACGTGGTCGCTATCCGCGAGAAAGCAAAGAACCAGCTTCGCATTGTCCAAGCTCTCGATCTGTGTGCCCAACGTGGCCGCGTAGAATGGGTAGAAGTAGACACTGAGAAGAAGTCGGGCGTTTTCAAGAACGTTCCTGCTCGCAGTGATCTGTCCGCCGACATCAACGAAAGCCTGATTGTCGAGCTCTACTCCAAGTAAGGGCTAGAAAATAGGTGCATCCATGCAGATTTCGGTAAATGAGTTCCTGACACCTCGCCATATTGATGTGCAAGTTGTCAGTCCAACCCGCGCTAAAATCACTCTCGAGCCTCTCGAGCGTGGTTTTGGCCACACCCTGGGCAACGCGCTGCGCCGCATCCTGTTGTCCTCAATGCCAGGCTGTGCAGTAGTCGAGGCCGAGATTGACGGTGTGCTCCACGAGTACAGCGCCATCGAAGGTGTACAGGAAGACGTAATTGAAATCCTGTTGAACCTTAAAGGTCTGGCTATCAAGCTGCACGGCCGTGACGAAGTTACGCTGACCTTGTCGAAGAAGGGTTCGGGGGTGGTTACCGCTGCCGATATTCAGCTGGATCATGATGTCGAGATCGTTAATCCCGATCACGTAATCGCCAACCTGGCGTCTAACGGCGCCTTGAACATGAAGCTCACCGTAGCTCGTGGTCGTGGTTATGAACCAGCAGACTCGCGTCAGAGCGATGAAGACGAAAGCCGCAGCATTGGTCGCTTGCAGCTGGATTCTTCGTTCAGCCCGGTTCGCCGTATCGCATACGTGGTGGAAAACGCCCGTGTCGAGCAGCGCACCAACCTGGACAAGCTGGTTATTGATCTGGAAACCAACGGTACACTGGATCCTGAAGAGGCCATTCGTCGTGCTGCAACCATCCTGCAACAGCAGTTGGCTGCATTCGTCGACCTCAAAGGTGACAGCGAGCCAGTGGTAATCGAGCAGGAAGACGAGATCGATCCGATCCTGCTTCGTCCTGTTGACGATCTGGAACTGACCGTGCGTTCGGCCAACTGCCTTAAGGCGGAGAACATTTACTACATCGGTGACCTGATTCAGCGCACCGAAGTAGAACTGTTGAAGACTCCGAACCTGGGCAAGAAATCCTTGACTGAAATCAAGGACGTTCTGGCCTCCCGTGGTCTGTCCCTCGGCATGCGCCTCGACAACTGGCCGCCTGCAAGTCTTAAGAAGGACGACAAGGCGACTGCCTGATCGTCGTAATCACCGAACGTTGTGTTTGGTAAGGAATGAACCATGCGTCATCGTAAAAGTGGTCGTCACCTGAGCCGCACTAGCTCGCACCGCAAGGCTATGTTTCAAAACATGGCAGTGTCGTTGTTCGAGCACGAGCTGATCAAAACGACTCTGCCGAAAGCCAAAGAATTGCGTCGCGTTGCTGAGCCGCTGATTACTCTGGCCAAGATTGATTCTGTTGCTAACCGCCGTCTGGCCTTCGACCGTACTCGTTCGAAAGCCATGGTTGGTAAGCTGTTCAACGATCTGGGCAAGCGTTATGCAACTCGTGAGGGTGGCTACCTGCGCATCCTCAAGTGCGGTTTCCGCGCTGGCGACAACGCGCCTATGGCGTACGTCGAGTTGGTTGATCGTCCAGTTGGCGGTGAAGCTGTATCCGCTGAGTAAGACGTCAGTCTCTACAAAGAACCGGGCCTAGTGCCCGGTTTTTTGTGCGCGTTCGATTATGATTATCTATTGATTCTGATCATTTAATGCATTTGCCCATGTGTAATTCATGGTCAATACTCCTCGTCAGCCGATTAGCCGGCAGTACAAAGACTGACTGAGGAAGCAAACATATGAGCCAGACCAAAACGCTTACAACCGCCAGCGGCGCTCCAGTTGCGGATAACCAGAATTCTCGTTCTGCCGGTCCTCGTGGCCCATTGCTGCTTGACGATTTTCATCTGATCGAAAAGCTCGCGCACTTCAACCGTGAAAACATTCCTGAGCGTCGCGTACACGCCAAGGGTTCAGGCGCCCATGGCACTTTCACCCTGACCCGTGACATGGCTCAGTACAGCAGTGCCAAGCTGTTTGACACCATCGGCAAGCAAACCCCCACTTTTCTGCGCTTCTCAACGGTAGGTGGCGAGCGCGGCTCGGCAGATACCGAGCGTGATCCACGTGGCTTTGCCCTCAAGTTCTACACCGAGGAAGGTAACTGGGACATCGTCGGTAATAACACCCCGGTGTTTTTCATCCGTGACCCGCTTAAATTTCCCGACTTTATCCACACCCAAAAACGCCTCCCGCAAAGCAACCTGAAAAGCGCACAGATGATGTGGGACTTCTGGTCGCACTCCCCTGAGTCGCTGCACCAGGTCACCATCCTGTTTTCCGATCGCGGCATTCCAGATGGTTACCGCCATATGCATGGCTTTGGCAGCCACACGTACAGCCTGATCAATGCTGCGGGTGAGCGTCACTGGGTCAAATGGCATTACAAAACCAAGCAGGGCATCAAGAACCTGCCGCCTGCAGAGGCTGCGCGCCTTGCCGGTACCGACCCGGATTACGCACAGCGTGACTTGTTTGGCGCCATCGAATGCGGTGACTTTCCGAAATGGCGCGTATGCATGCAGGTCATGACTGAAGCTCAGGCTGCAGCCCACTATGAGAACCCGTTTGACGTGACCAAGACCTGGTCGCAGAAAGAGTTCCCGCTGATTGAAATCGGTGAGCTGGAGCTGAACCGCAACCCGCTGAACTACTTTGCCGAAGTGGAGCAGGCTGCGTTCGGGCCAAGCAATATGATCCCGGGTGTGGGCCTGTCGCCTGACCGCATGCTGCAAGGCCGTGTGTTCGCGTATGCCGATGCCCATCGCTACCGTGTAGGCACCAACCACCAGCACCTGCCGATCAACTCACCACGGGTACCTGTGCATAACTATCAGCGTGATGGCTCTATGGCCTTCGGCAACAATGGTGGTGCTGCACCGAACTATGAGCCGAACAGCTATGGCGACGCGCCAAAACAAGCACCGCAATATGCTGAGCCGCCATTGGCCCTCAGTGGTGCAGCTGATCGTTACGATCATCGTGTAGACAGCGATTACTACAGCCACGCCGGTGCCCTGTTCCGACTGATGAACGACGAGCAGAAAGCCCTGCTGATCAACAATATTGCAGGGGCTATGGAGGGTGTGACGGGGGATGTCGTCGAGCGTCAGCTGCAGCATTTCTACAATGCTGATCAGGCTTATGGTGATGGTGTTGCCAAGGCGTTGGGTGTACAGCGTAACTAACTCTAAGTGAGAAGCAGAACCGCCCTCAATTGGGCGGTTTTTGCGTTATTTAACCCTGTTTTCTCTGAAAAACAGGGTTTTTATTGCGATTTAGCCGTGACCTCTCAGTCGGCTTGGTTCAAACTACAGCCTTTCAAGCAGGGAGATGTAAGGCAATGCAAGGCCACCCGGATGTAATCGATTATCTCAATACGTTGCTGACCGGCGAGTTGGCTGCGCGTGACCAATATTTCGTCCATTCCCGTATGTACGAGGATTGGGGTTTCACCAAGCTTTACGAGCGTATCAACCACGAGATGGAGGAAGAGGCACAACACGCTGATGCGTTGATGCGCCGGATTCTGATGCTCGAGGGTACGCCGCGCATGCGCCCTGACGACCTGGATGTGGGTACTACGGTGCCTGAGATGTTCGCTGCCGACCTGCGCCTGGAATATAAAGTCCGTGCCGCGCTGTGCAAAGGCATCGCCCTGTGCGAACTGCACAAGGACTACGTGAGCCGTGACATGTTGCGTGTTCAGCTGGCAGACACCGAAGAAGACCACACCTACTGGCTGGAAAAACAGCTGGGCCTGATCAAGTCGATCGGCTTGCAGAACTACCTGCAATCGCAGTTCTGATCCAGGGAAGCTGAGATGCTTTTGGTGGGAGCGTGGCTTGCCCGCGATGCAGGCAACACGGTCTGGCTTGTGTGTCGCGGCGTTACCTTCGCGAGCAAGCCCGCTCCCACAAGAGCTTGATTTGCGCTCAGTAAAAAGCCCCTGCCATCTCACGATGGCAGGGGCTTTTTCGTACCGCGATTTAAGCCTTGTCGCGAATCAACAGTGGCTTCAGGTAGAAGCCCGTGTGTGATTGCTTCATCTCGGCTACTTCTTCCGGTGTACCGGTAGCAATGATCTGCCCGCCCTTGGAACCCCCCTCAGGGCCGAGATCCACCAGCCAGTCAGCGGTCTTGATCACGTCCAGGTTGTGTTCGATCACTACCACGGTGTTGCCATGGTCGCGAAGACGATGCAGCACATCCAGCAACTGCTGGATGTCAGCAAAGTGCAAACCGGTAGTAGGCTCATCGAGGATATACAAGGTCTTGCCTGTATCGCGCTTGGACAGCTCACGGGACAACTTGACCCGTTGCGCCTCACCGCCTGACAGTGTGGTGGCGGATTGTCCTAGCTTGATATAGGACAAGCCTACATCCATCAGCGTTTGCAGCTTACGCGCCAGTGCAGGCACGGCATCGAAGAACACTCGCGCTTCTTCGATGGTCATTTCCAGCACTTCGTGGATGCTCTTGCCCTTGTATTTGATCTCAAGGGTTTCACGGTTGTAACGCTTGCTTTTGCACACATCGCAAGGCACATAGATGTCCGGCAGAAAGTGCATTTCTACCTTGATCAGGCCATCACCCTGACAGGCCTCGCAGCGTCCGCCCTTTACGTTGAAAGAGAAACGCCCCGGGCCGTAACCGCGCGAGCGCGACTCGGGCACACCCGAGAACAACTCGCGGATTGGCGTAAACAACCCGGTGTAGGTCGCAGGGTTGGAGCGCGGCGTACGGCCAATCGGGCTTTGGTCGATATCGACGACCTTGTCCAGATGCTCAAGCCCCTTGATGCTGTCGTGCGCCGCCGCTTCCAGCGTGGTCGCGCCATTCAGTGCCGTGGCGCTGAGCGGGTAGAGTGTGTTGTTGATCAGGGTCGACTTGCCCGAACCGGAAACCCCGGTCACACAGGTCAAAAGACCGATCGGTATCTCCAGGTCAACGTTGCGCAAGTTATTGCCGCGAGCACCCTTGAGCGACAGTGTCAGCTTCTTGTTGCGCGGTGTGCGCTTGGCGGGTACGGCAATCTTCACACGCCCCGACAGGTATTTGCCTGTCAGTGAATCAGGGTGAGCCATCACCTCGGCCGGTGTACCTTCAGCAACAATATGACCGCCATGCACGCCAGCACCAGGGCCGATATCCACCACATAGTCCGCCAGGCGGATGGCGTCTTCGTCGTGCTCCACCACAATCACGGTGTTACCGATATCACGCAGATGCTTGAGGGTGCCCAGCAGGCGATCGTTATCGCGCTGATGCAGGCCGATGGAGGGCTCGTCGAGGATATACAGCACGCCAACCAGGCCTGCACCAATCTGACTGGCCAGACGAATACGCTGGGCTTCACCGCCTGACAGGGTATCGGCACTACGGTCCAGCGACAGATAGTCCAGCCCCACATTCACCAGGAACTGCAGGCGCTCGCGAATTTCCTTAAGGATTTTGTCAGCGATTTCGCCACGGCGTCCGCTCAGGCTCAGCGTGCTGAAGTATTCGGTCGCATCACCGATAGGCATGCTGGTGACCGCGGGCAGGGTTTTTTCGCCGACCCATACATGACGGGCTTCGCGACGCAGTCGGGTACCCCGGCAATCCGGGCAGGACTGGGTGCTGAGGAACTTGGCCAGTTCTTCGCGCACGGTGGCCGACTCGGTTTCGCGATAACGGCGTTCCAGGTTTGGCACGATGCCTTCGAACGGGTGAGCACGCTTGACGATATCGCCACGATCATTCAGATAGCGGAAATCCACGTTTTGCGTGCCGCTGCCATAGAGGATCACCTTTTGCTTGTCGGCCGGCAGCTCGCTGAACGGCACTTCAAGGCTGAAGTCGTAATGCTTGGCCAACGCCCCGAGCATCTGGAAGTAATAAACGTTGCGCCTGTCCCAACCGCGGATCGCGCCTTCGGCCAGCGTCAGCTCGCCATTGACCAGGCGCTTGATATCGAAGAACTGCTTGACCCCCAGACCATCGCAGGTCGGGCATGCACCTGCCGGGTTGTTGAAGGAAAACAGCTTGGGTTCCAGCTCGCTGATCGCATGGCCGCAAATCGGGCAGGCGAAGCGCGCGGAAAAGATTATTTCTTCGCCCGGCTCATCGTCCATCGGCGCAACCAGGGCAATGCCATCAGCCAGTTTCAGCGCTGTCTCGAAAGACTCGGCCAGGCGCTGCTGCAGATCGGCACGCACTTTAAAGCGGTCAACCACCACATCAATGCTGTGCTTTTTCTGTTTGTCGAGCTTGGGCAGTTCGTCCAGCTCGCAAAGCTTGCCGTTGACCCGGGCGCGAACAAAACCCTGGGCGCGCAGTTCTTCAAATACTGAAAGGTGTTCGCCCTTACGCTCGCGGATCACCGGCGCCAGCAGCATCAGCTTGCTGCCTTCGGGCTGGGCCAGTACCAGGTCGACCATTTGGCTGACGGTCTGGGCTTCCAGAGGAATGTCGTGATCCGGGCAGCGCGGGATACCTACGCGGGCATACAGCAGGCGCAGGTAGTCGTAGATTTCGGTGATGGTGCCGACCGTGGAGCGCGGGTTGTGCGAGGTCGATTTTTGCTCGATGGAAATCGCCGGCGACAGACCCTCGATGGTATCGACGTCAGGCTTTTCCATCATCGACAGGAACTGCCGCGCATAGGCTGACAACGACTCGACATAACGGCGCTGGCCTTCGGCATACAGCGTGTCAAACGCGAGGGATGATTTGCCGGAGCCAGACAGTCCGGTGATAACGATCAGTTTGTCCCTTGGCAGGGTCAGGTCGATGTTCTTCAGGTTGTGGGTTCGTGCCCCACGTATCAGGATCTTGTCCACTGCGGCCTCGCTTGGCGGGCATAACGTAAACGAATGAGTATACGGATCTGTGCGAAAGCTGTGCAGGCCCTTGATGGCACACTGTCATTCAAGCAGCCTTTATAACTTTTGCGTGACAAAGCGTCGCGTCTCTCTCGTGTATGTGCTGTTAGACGATGGGACTGATAGAATCGCCGCCGGTTCACATGAGGTTTTTCCATGCACGATCCCCACAGCGAACGCATGAGTAGCGGCGAGACCCGGGCAGCAAGCGGTCTGGCCCTTGTGTTCGCCTTCCGTATGCTGGGCATGTTTATGGTGTTGCCGGTTCTGGCAACCTATGGAATGGACCTTGCCGGTGCAACGCCCGCCCTGATTGGTCTGGCGATTGGCGCTTATGGCCTGACCCAGGCCATTTTCCAGATCCCTTTTGGTGTTATTTCCGATCGTATTGGACGGCGCCCGGTCATTTACCTGGGCTTGATTGTCTTCGCGCTGGGCAGTGTGCTGGCGGCCAATTCCGATTCGATCTGGGGCGTCATTGCGGGACGCATCCTGCAAGGTGCGGGGGCGATTTCTGCAGCCGTCATGGCGCTGTTGTCAGACCTTACCCGTGAACAGCATCGCACCAAGGCCATGGCCATGATCGGCATGACCATCGGCTTGTCATTTGCCGTGGCCATGGTGGTGGGCCCGCTCCTGACTCGCGCTTTCGGGTTGTCCGGGCTGTTTCTGGCGACGGGGGCAATGGCGCTGTGCGGGATCGTGATTGTGATGTTTATGGTGCCGCGTTCCACCGGTACCTTGCAGCATCGTGAGTCCGGAGTGGCGAAGCAGGCCTTGCTGCCGACCTTGCGCCATCCCGACCTGTTGCGCCTGGACCTTGGCATTTTTGTGCTGCACGCCATGTTGATGTCGAGCTTTATCGCACTGCCGCTGGCGCTGGTCGAGAAGGCCGGCCTGCCCAAGGAACAACATTGGTGGGTGTATCTGACGGCCTTGCTGATTTCATTCTTCGCCATGATCCCGTTCATCATCTACGGCGAAAAGAAACGCAAAATGAAACGAGTTTTGCTCGGCGCCGTCGTGACGTTGATGCTCACTGAGCTATTCTTCTGGAAGTTCGGCGACAGTTTACGAACGCTGGTGATTGGCACTGTGGTGTTTTTCACTGCGTTTAACCTGTTGGAGGCTTCATTGCCTTCGCTGATCAGCAAAGTTTCACCCGCAGGCGGCAAGGGCACGGCGATGGGGGTTTACTCCACCAGCCAGTTCCTCGGATCGGCACTGGGCGGCATACTCGGCGGCTGGCTGTTTCAGCATGGCGGTCTGTCGGTTGTGTTCCTGGGAGGCGCAGGTCTGGCTGCACTCTGGTTGGCCTTTGCTGTTACCATGCGTGAACCACCGTATGTAACAAGCCTGCGCCTGCCGTTATCGCCCGAGGCGTTGCGCGAAGCAGGTCTGGCTGAGCGTCTAAAGGCAGTCAATGGCGTTACAGATGCAGTGATCGTGGCTGAAGAGGCTGCGATTTATATCAAATTGGACACCGAACTATTGGATCGCGCGACACTCGAGCAGTTGGTTAACCCAGCGCCGACGTGCGAAGCCTAGGAGAACGTTATGGCCCGTGGGGTTAACAAAGTTATATTGGTCGGCACATGCGGCCAGGATCCCGAAGTTCGCTACTTGCCTAACGGTAATGCCGTGACCAACCTGAGTCTGGCAACCAGCGAACAATGGACTGACAAGCAAACCGGTCAGAAAGTCGAGAAGACTGAATGGCACCGTGTATCGATGTTCGGCAAAGTGGCCGAAATCGCCGGCGAATACCTGCGCAAGGGTTCGCAGGTGTACATCGAAGGCAAGCTGCAAACCCGTGAGTGGGAAAAAGACGGTATCAAGCGTTACACCACCGAAATCGTGGTCGACATGCAAGGCACCATGCAACTGCTGGGTGGCCGTCCACAGGGCGACCAGCAAAACCAGGGTGGTGGCAACAACTACCAGCAACAACAGTCGGCTCCGCGTCAGCAGGCTCAACGCCCTGCACCGCAGCAACAGCAACAGTCGCGCCCTGCGCCGCAACAGCAGGCCCCGCAGCCAGCTCCGGATTTCGACAGCTTTGATGACGATATTCCGTTCTAGGTCTTGCCTTGGGCTTAACAGCTTCAGCGTTACCTAAAAAGCCCCGAGAGTTCTGCTCTCGGGGCTTTTTGTTTGCCTCAAAAATAATCCCCGTAAACGGGGATTATTTTTTACATAAACGTAACCAGCCGTTTATTTTTCAGCGCTGTCCGGTAATGCATACGCAATGATGTAATCACCTACGTCAGGGGAGTGGCTCATGCCCCCTGCAGAGATCACCACGTATTGTTTCCCGGTAACCGGTGATTTGTAGATCAGCGGTGCGGCCACTGCGCCGACAGGCAAGCGTGCTTTCCACACTTCTTTACCGGTTGCCGAGTCGAGCGCACGCAGGTAGTAGTCTTGAGTCCCTGCAAAGAACACCAGGCCCGAGGCTGTTGAGGTTGGACCACCCAGTGTTGGCATGCCCAGCGGTATCGGCATGTGGGTTTTAATTCCCATAGGGCCGGTATCCTGGACGGTGCCCATAGGCACTTGCCACACCAGTTTCTGAGTATTGAGATCAATCGCACTCATGCTGCCGAACGGGGGTGTATTACACGGCACGCCCAGTGGCGATTGCAGAATGTCGATTCTCACGCCGCCATAGATGCCGGCGACTTGTGGGCGAATGGTTCCCATGAAACCGGGCACTTCGTCAGTCGATACTTTGAACTTGCTGGTGTCTTCCTTCGTCACCAGCGACATCCGCAGGGGCACACGCATGTCGTTAACAAACATCATGCCTGTATTTTCGTCGATGGAGATGCCCCCCCAGTTCATACCGCCCAACAAGCCTGGCCATTCGATGTACGGTTTCTCGGACGGAGGTGTAAACGGGCCCACGTAAACGGAGTCCTTGAACATGATCCGGCAGTACAGTTGATCGAAAGTCGTCACGCCCCACATGGACTTCTCAGTCAGTGGCTCAACACCAATAGTTGGCATTCCGACCGAAAACGGTTGAGTCGGTGACAGGTGCTCGCCTTCAGCAGCAGGTGAGGTTGGAACCGGACGTTCTTCAACTTCGGTAACAGGTTTGCCTGTACGACGGTCCAGAACAAAAATATTGCCTGTTTTGCTGGTCTGGATCAAAACCGGCGTTTTCTCGCCGTCAGCGCTCTTCCAGTCATACATGACTGGCTGAGAAGGCAGGTCGTAATCCCACACATCGTGGTGAACGATCTGGTAAACCCACTTGGCTTTACCGGTCGATGCATCCACAGCTACAACCGCCGAGCCATATTTTTCCTTGGCCGCGTTGCGATCACCGCCCCAGTAGTCCGGTGGGCCATTGCCTGTTGGCAGGTAGACCAGGTTCAACTCTTTATCGTAAGTAGGAATAGTCCATACGTTAGGCGTTTCCAGCGTGAACTGGTGATCGTCGGCAGTAGCGTCCTTACCCTCAGGTGCGCCTATGTCCCATGCCCAGACCAAATCACCGGTCAGCACGTCAAATGCACGCACGGCCCCTGAAGGCTCGCCCGCTACAATGTCACGCACCCAGCCGCCGACTACGGTCAGATGACCCATCACAACCGGCAGAGAGGTTGGGTGATAGCGTTTGCTCTTCTCGGTCGGGCCCATGCCTTTCTTGAGATCGACGTAACCGTTCTCACCAAAGCTCGAGCACAGGGCGCCGGTGTGCGCATCAAGCGCAAACAGACGGGCATCTACCGACGACACCAGAATGCGCTGACGGCATTGTTGGTCGTTGTCGTGCGAAGCCTTGACCTCAGCACTCAGGCTGTCGTCTTTATCGATGTCGTAATAACCCACGCCGCGGCAGGTGACGTGTTCTTCAGTTTTGGCTTTAGGGTCGAACTTCCAGAGAGGAGTCCCAGTATCACCATCCAGTGCGGTGATCAGATTCTCTGGTGTGCATGAATACAGCACGTTGCCAATCTGCAACGGCGTGTTTTCGTCTACGCCTGCACCAGCCCCGGTCGTTCTGCGCCCTGTTCTGTATGTCCAGGCGACCTGTAGGTCCTTGACGTTTTCTGGGGTGATCTGCGTGTAAGGCGCAAACCGGGTACCCGATGCGCTGCGACCATAGTATTCCCAATTTTCAGGCGTATCGGCAGTAGGTTCCTTCGGCTCGGATGCCTTCGACGCGACCACAGGATTTGAGATCGCACCATGAGGGTAAAACGCAGCAATAAAGGTAGCGATCAACGCGGCAAATACCGCAAAGCCAAACCGGTTAGCCATGCGCCGAGTCGTCAGGGATGTACCCGGGAACGTCGCGCCCACCCACAAACTAAGTGTCAGGATAATGGCTGGAACGACAAGGCGTGGCAGCAGTTCCCAATAACTGAACTGACCTACCTCATAAAATGCCCAGACGCATGTGGCAAGGAAAATAAGTGCCGAAAATATAATGCTGAAACGTTTACGCCATAACAATAACGGGGCGAGTAGCAAATAAGCCAACCCGGCTATTAGATAATAACTTGATCCGTCCAGGGCCAATAACATGACCCCGCCGTATATCAATGTCACTGCAACAGCAAAAACGAAGAGGGAAAATATTATTCTCGCGAGCGAGCTGATTGCCCGTCTTTTAGTGGGTGATTGATGGTCATCCGTCATTTTCATGAATGCTCTATGGGTGAATACAAAACTGTTCGTCGTCGGTGCGAACAGCCCGGCCGAATGATCGATTCGGACGTAATTGGTTGGGCGTAAATCCTCTGGCACCTCGTCAATCAAGCGTTAAAGCGCTGAAAAACCAGGTCGTTACCCGGTGAGTCGGATGCCGAACGCGCAGTTGCACACAAAGGACTGAAGGTTCTACGAAACCTGGAGCGGAGCATCAGTGCTCTATAGGGTTGGATTTTGTGACTTTGTTTGCGCAAGCAGGCTAATTTTAATCGGATGATGTCTCGGATAAATCCAGCGCATTGGAAAACAATATTGATGAAACAGTAACAATCAAGTAGTCGTGAGCGACTCAATAGGTGCAGAACGTCATCGGTGCTGGGTGGCCAACGAGCAATGAGTCATAGGCACGATGAGCAGATCTGTTGAGTCATCGCTTCAGGTTCGTGCCTGTTAGTTCAAGAGCTGGCATTCAGGCGAATTGTTACGAACGCACCAACAATGTTTCTTGCAGAGTTGGATGTATTCCAAAAAAGCTAATGCTTACACTTAAGCGTTGTTACTAACGTCAAGCGACGTTATCCAATCCAATCCAGTCCTTACACCCTGACGCAAGCAGCATAAGGCGACTTGCTAAACAGCCTTGATCATCTGCGTTTTTTCAACGGAGCACCTTTCGAATGTTTTTTTCTTTCCGCGCGCTGCTGAGTACCAGCCTGTGCAGCGGTTTGTCGTTCTGTATGTTGGCCCCTGCTTCAGCGTTGGCAGATTCTACGGACTTGATGAGTCGCTCAACACTCACCGGCGATTGGGGAGGGGAGCGACAGAAGCTGGTCGACAAGGGGATTAAGCTGACGGGTGAATACAGCTCCGAGACGATTTCGAACCTGCACGGCGGGATAAAACGCGGCACTCGCTATGCGCAACAAATACGCATTGGCGCGCAGTTTGATCTGAGCAAGTTACTCGACACTCCGGATGCTGGGGTGGTGCAGATCATTATCAATGACCGTCGTGGCCACAGCGCCACGGAAGATTTGCTCGGTAACCGCTTATCAGCTCAGGAAAACTATGGGGGTGAATACACCCGGCTGACCGAGTTCAGCTATCAACGCAATCTGTTTTCCAAAGAACTGTCGGCCAAGGTTGGATATATGGTCATGGGCACCGAATTTGGGGGGATGCCGATCCTGACCAACTTTGTAAGCGCCGGTTTTTGTGCACACCCGTTAACCATGTCGAGCGGCAGTGGATGGGGTAACTATCCGACGGCACACTGGGGGGGAGAACTGCGTTACGACGTTAACCCGTCTCTAACGCTGCAAACCGCTGTGTTCCAAGTCAACCCGGAGCACAACGCACGCCCTTCTGAAGCGTTTTCCATGCCCAGCAACGGCACCACCGGGGCTATTTTGCCACTGGAGGCGATTTTCAATAATCATGCCTTTCTGGATGGTCAGTACAAAGTCGGTTGGTATTACGACACGTCCAATTACCAGAAAATTGGCAGCACAGAAAAGAGCAGTAACCGTACCGGGGCTTACGTGTTGTTTGATCAGGCCATCTGGAAGGACGAGCAAGACCCTGAAAGCGTATTGCGCCTTTTCGGGCAAGCGGCCACCAGTAACGCTGCGACTTCACCGATGCGTCGTTGGTATTCGGTGGGTCTGGTCAAGCAGAAGCCCTTTGCAAACCGCCCCAAAGATACTATCGCCTTTGGTTATGGCCGCGCCGTGATCAATTCGCGCACGCGCGATGAGCAAGAAGCGGCTGCAATCAATTTTGGGGAGTCAGACATGATCGCCAGCCTCGACAACGGCGAGCAGATGCTTGAACTCAACTATGGCGCGCAAGTCACGCCCTGGCTGCTGGTGCGACCGGACATGCAGTACTACATCGAACCGGGCGCGTTCTTCGGTAAAAAAAGAGGAAACGCATTGGCTGTAGGACTACAGATCAAAGCGACTTTTTAACAGACGGGCTGGCGCTTTGTGCGTTACGAACCTGAAAGCGCAGGCTATTAAGCGATCTCCGCGACTCAGGCAAGCACACATTGCCCATTGACCATGCGCCACAGTTCGAGCGGATTGCCCTCCTGTAGCGCTTCAGGCATCAAGGCCGCAGGCAGGTCCTGATAACACACCGGCCGCAAGAACCTGTCGATGGCGCTGGCGCCGACGGCGCTACTTCGACTGTCCGAACTGGCCGGGAACGGGCCGCCATGCACCATCGCGTGAGAGACCTCGACGTTGTTCGGATAACCGTTCACCAGGATGCGGCCCGCCTTGCGCTCAAGGATGGGCAGCAGCTTTCGGGCCAGCCCATGATCAGCGTCATCCAATTGCATTGTCGCCGTCAGCTGTCCAGACAGGTGCTCGGCCACCGCCAGCATTTCATCTTCATTTTTGCAGGCGACGATCAGCGAGCAGGGGCCGAATAGTTCGTCACCAAGCCGTTCTGTTGTGAGAAAGGTGGCTGCATCGGTTACGAACACTGTGGCCTGCGCGGCACTTGGCTTTTCTGCAGGGCACCCTTGGCCCAGCGTTGTAATACCGCTGATGTTGCCTGTCTCCTCGATCCCAGCGAGGTAGGCATGATGAATCCCCGGCGTCAGCATGGTTGCTGCCGCCTTTTTGTGCAGGGCGTCCAGGGCCGTGCTGCAAAACTGGGTCAGCGGCTGACCTTCCAGGGCAATCACCAAACCTGGATTTGTACACAATTGGCCGGCACTCATCGTCAGAGCCTCAACGAATCCACGGCCGATTTCGCTGGCGCGCATCGACAGCGCATGCGGCAACAGGAACACGGGATTGATGCAGCTCATTTCGGCGTACACCGGAATCGGTTCGCTGCGTTGCGCCGCGGTACGCATCAGCGCCAGACCGCCTTGTCGCGAACCCGTGAAGGCGACTGCCTTGATCGCGGGATGGCTGACCAGGGACTGGCCGAACGGATGACTGTCGCCAATGAGCAGGGAAAACACGCCCTCTGGCAAGTTGTGGGCAGCGGCTGCCTGTTGAATCACCTGGCCTACCAGTTCAGACGTACCCAGGTGAGCCTCGTGTGCCTTGACCACTATCGGGCAGCCAGCGGCCAGGGCAGCGGCGCTGTCGCCGCCGGCAACCGAAAACGCCAGGGGAAAATTGCTTGCACCAAATACAGCCACCGGGCCGAGCGCGATCTTGTGCAGCCTCAGGTCGGGGCGAGCAGGGATGCGTGTCGGCAATGCGCAGTCGAGGGTGGCGCCGAGGTAGTGGCCGTCGCGCACCACCTGGGCAAAGAGTCGCAACTGGCTCACGGTGCGACCCCGTTCGATGATCAGGCGCGCTGCAGGCAATCCGGTTTCGAGGGAGGCGCGCCCGATCAGCGTGACCCCCAACGCCAGGATGCCGGTGGCGATCGCTTCCAGAAACTGGGCACGCTGTTCTGCCGTGGTCGCGCGGTAGCGATCGCAGGCCTGCTGCGCCAACGTGCAGGCCTGCTCAATGTCAGCGATACCGCCGACGCCGAAGTCAGGCCCCAGCTTTTCATGGGTGGCAGGGTTGATTGCAGACAGCAATCCTTTGTCGCCAAGCACTGCCGACTGGCCGATGAGCATTTTGCCGGTAATCATCATGTGTCCTATAGCTTGCTGTGCCATCGTCAGGCCCGATTTTTCTGAAATTGAAGTGCGCAGGCGGTTTGTTCTATGTGTAGCGGTAGCGGCCCAACACAGCTTGGGGATCCATTAAATGCTGCATAGCCCTGCTGATTTCCTGCACCTCTGGGGGCGTGTACTTGCTGTAATAAGCTGCATTCACAGGCCCGACGCCATGCTCTGCACTGAAGCAGCCGCCGTTTTCGGTCACCAGCTTATAGATGCCGCTACGCACAGCGACGACCTTGGCGATGCCGTACTGGCTGATGTGGGCGTGCGGCACCAGCACAATCAAATGGCAGCCGCCGTCGGCAAAATGGCCGAAATCGTAAAGTTGCAGCAGCGGATGTTCGTGCTCTAGCCACTGTGCAGCTTGATCGCGGAAAGCGACCAATCGTGAGCGCGAAAACGCCACGTCGAACGACAGTGGGATACCTTCCTTGGCGATGGCCAGCGGCAGGTTGTCTCGCAGTGGCCAAAAGCTGCTGGTATTTCCAAAAGCGGCGTCGAGAATTCGGCCGCTTTCATACAGCGCTTCCAACACCTGTTCGGTTCGTTGCGCAAAAAGGCTGTGCAAGCCAGGCATGCTGCTGGCGATCTCAATCAGGGCGTAGCAGCTTGCCGACGATTGGCCGAACGGGTGGCGCAGCGTGGGGAAGTTGCGCAACGTAATGGCGAGCGCCGCCTCGGAGATCACTTCGAACGCGCACAGCAGATCGCCAAATTGAAGTTCGAAAGCCTGCAACACCTCAAGCGCTGTCCCATGGTCAGGCAAGGCCACAAACACGCTTTGCGTCGACTGGTCGATGCGTTTGAGCTCAAGCGTCGCCGCCGTAATGATGCCGAAGGCGCCGCCGGTGCCGACAAACAACTGCTTGAGGTCAAGCCCGGTATTGTTCTTGCGCAGCGGTGCGAGGAGTTGCACCACGGTGCCGTCGCCATCGGGCAGCACCACTTCGATACCGAGCAGGTTATGGCGCACGTCGCCATGCTTGAGCAAGCGGCTGCCGCCGGCATTGGCGCCAATTAATCCGCCTATGGCCGGGTCGCTGCCGATATCAATAGGGAAATACAGCGAATGGGTTTCCAGTGTGCGATTCAGTGCTGACAAGAGCGTGCCGGCTTCGACAATCACCGTGCGGTTCAAGGGATCAATCTCGCGCACTTGGCGCATGCGCGAAAGTGAGACGATCACTTGCTTGCCGGAGTTGTCGGTGACGGCACCGCCCACCAATCCGCTGCGGTTGCCTTGGGCGACCAGCCGTATGCGATGGCGCACCGCGATGCGCATAAGCGCGCTGACAGCGTGGGTATCGCACGGGATGACGACCGCCGCCGCTTTGCCGCGGCAATGAGCAACGTCGATTTCATAGGGGGCACAGTCCGCCCCGGTCAGCAGCGACGCCTGCCCCAGAACTTCGGCGACTTCGGCCAGAAACGCGTGGAGTCCCGAGGCTTGTCGGTCCACGGTATGTTCCAGGTCGCTCATTGCGCCGCCACCATGCGTTTGAGCAACTGGCTGCGTACCAGCACCAATGCGACGACCGGCAATACGCCTCCCAGCAGCGTGTTATGGCGAAAAGCCAGTGACACCGCGACGGCGATGGCAGCGCCAATCAGCAACATCACAGAGAGTTTTCGGACCAAAGCCTGGTCGCTGCTGGTTTCGCCGATAAAGCCGAGTGGAGAAAACCGGGTGGCACCCATGCCAATCACCAATACGCACGCCAGCACCGGAGCAGCACCCAGCTCCTGCCCCCACACTTGCAACGCAGCGGTAGAGACCGTGGCCAACAGGGCGCCAATCATCAGGTACAGGTCGACGCCCATTGCGATCCAATGGCCAGGGCGGTAATTGAACAGCCAGAACAGGTGCGCAATGCTGAGAATACCGCTGAGCACATACGCGGTATCCCAGCGTACGCCTGCCTCACCCGGGCCGAAACGGCCATACAACAGGAACACGATGACCGGAATGAATGCGCTGGCATTCGACAAATAGGCACGGCCTAGCTTGCTGATAGACATGCGGGTTTCCTTGGATAGAGATGCAATGAAATGCCTGAGTCCCGGGCTTAACTCTTGTGCCAGCGGAACATTAAGGTGGCTGCGGTGAGAAACAACGTGGTCCAGCCTGCCATGGCCAACAAGGGCAGCCACAGCGAAGGCAAGGGCGCTCCTTCGAGCATCACTTGGCGCAGTACCGAGACAAACTGGTTGATCGGAATCACCGAGAGAATGCTTTTGATCCAGGCTGGCGCATCGTTCAACGGGATGGTCAGGTTGCCGAAGAACAGGGCCGGGTAATGGATCAGATGGCACAGCAATTCGGTTTCCTTGACCGAGGAGGTGCGACTGGCCAGCAGGGTGCCGAGGCTCAGCAACATGGCGCCGCCCAGCAGAATGACCGGCAACGCACGCATGGACTGCACGCTCCACAGCGAGATATCAATGCCGTACCCGTACCGCGCCACCAGCAGCAAGGTGCCGACAGAAATCAGCATCATGAGCACCCGCGACACGAGAATAGAGGCCAGAAAGACCAGCTTCGGCACTGGAAAGCAGGCGTAGATCTTGAGTGCATTATGTTCACGCAAGCTTGCAATCGATAAGGCGGTGGACATGATGCCGAGTGACATCAAACAGATGACCAGAATGCCGGTTGTAAAGAACTGGCCGTAGTCGAAGGGCTTGGCACCGGAGGCCGTATCCTCGAAACGCACCAGGTCTGTTGAGACGATGCCGCGTCTGGCCGCTGAACACCTGACCGCGGCGATCTCGATCACGCGCGCTGCGGCGCGTACCGCCAGCTGACCCTTGAAGTCATAGTGCACCTGCAACGGTTCGTCGCCGGCCGCAAAGACGATGCGTACCGTGTCTGCTGCGATGGGGGCAGTGCTGCTGACGGTTGAAAAATTGGCCTTTACCGGATCTCCGCCAGCAAATGCCTGCTGGATTGCTAGCTGGCAACTGGTGTCCGAACTGGCCTGGGCGTCAGCCTCCAGAAACTGGATATTTACCGTACCGAGTGAGCCAGGATGACCGAACGCCATCAGCATCACGGTCAGCAGCAGGATGGGAAAGGCCAACGCCCAGAACAGCGCCGACTTGCTGCGAAAAAACCCCAGCAGCTCGTTGCGCGTCAATATCGCCAGTATGCTAAACATCCTGTTCTCCCTGGGCGCAGAGGTGCAACATGTCGCGGTAATGGGTGGGGCCGAACTCGAAGTGCTGGAACGCAACATTGCCGATCAGGCGGCGTATCGACTGATCCAGTTCCTGCGTGCCATAGACGCTGATTTCAGTGTTTGATGGCCTCGACAGCCGCAACGTGGCGCTTTCGCGCTCCAACTGGCGATAGATGGCGTTGATATGATCACTGTCGTCCAGCTGCAGATACGCATGGAAGGCGCCGACCAGGCGGTTCTTTAATGCTTCTTTATCGCCTCGATACTTAACGCCGCCGTTGCACACCCACACCACATCGCTTGCGGCATCCAGCTCTTCCTCCGAGTGGCAAATCATGATGATGGTCAGTTCCGTCAGGTCGTAGCGCAGCAGGTGTGCGACGCGCTCGATATACGCTCGGTCGAGCCCGGTAAACGGTTCGTCAAGGATTGCGATTTCCGGGTGGTGTGCCAGCGCCACGAACAAATCGAGCCGCTGTTTCTGGCCGCGTGACAGTGCCCGATAGGGCAGTGTGCGCAGCGCTTCGATATCCAGTGCCTGCGCCACCTGCGGGTCTTGCTTGCCGTACAGGGCCTGATGCAAATCGAGGATTTCCCTGACATTCGACGAGTCTTCATATTCGACCCGCTGCAATTGCACCCCCAACCGCTTGCGGTGCCGGGTGCTTTGCAGAAAGCGCGACGCCGCAACCCCCAGAATCTGCGCCTCTTCCAGATGCGCCTGACGGAAGCCGAGCAAGGCTTCGATCAGGGTGGTTTTGCCAGCACCATTGGGGCCAATGATGGCGGTATGTCGACCGCGCCGGAACTGCAGATCGCGGACCTCGAAGTGGAAACTGCCAGCGCTGACCCGGATCAGTTTGGCCGCCGCCGCATAGGGTTCATCAGTGCGCGTGGGTGCCAACTGCACCTCACGGTGCAGGGCAGGTTCGGACAGCCCGTGTGTTTCGTCCGTCAGCAGGATTTGACTGTTCATGTTCAATCGAACAACGCGACTTGGACATCGCGTTTGCCTTTGTAGGGATTGCGGCCATGGGCGACGGCAATGTTATCGATCAACAACATGTCACCGCTGTGCCAGGGAAACGCAATTTCCTGCGCCTCCAAGGCGTCGTATATCGGCGCAATTTCATCCTCCGAGATCGGCGAGCCGTCGCCCAGCCGCACATCGTAAGGGCGTGCCGGTTTGTCCTGATAGGCGTGCTGGATATAGGCGTAGCCCGGCTTGCCGAGGGAGCGGGCGTTGTTGTGTTGGGTCGACAGTTGATTGAACCAGATCGCTTCGCCGGTCAGCGGATGTTTCAACATGGCATCACCGGTATGCGAGACCGTGATGCTGCCATCGTCGAGCCACTGGTAATCGAGGTGGGTATCGCGGCACAGCTGTTCCACCTGCTGCGGATCATCGGTCAGGAACGCTTCATCCCAGGGGCGGTGGTATTCGCGCATATGGGTGTTACGCGGTTCATTCTCGGGTGTGCTGGGGGCACGGAAGTTGCGCAAGTACTGGATGCGCGCGGCGCTGAGGCGTTCGATCAATGACGGTGACAGGCGACGGGTGACGGCTCGCATATCACACAGTATGGTTTCGCCGCCTTGGTCAGAGGGCTGTTTGCAAAAGAAAGCCAGTTTCTGTGGATAGTGCGCCATGTAGGCCTTTTCCTGATGCAGACCGATTTTCAGGGTGGCCGGGATGCGTGTCGATTCGTAGACTCTGCCCTCGATGTTCTTGCGTGGCGTGGCGCCGCCGATATAACCGAACGCATGCTCAGGATAGTGTTGCGCAATGGCCTGGAAGTCCGCGTTTTCGCGCAATGGAAAACCACGGAACAACAGGCAACCGAACTCCAGCAGCATGCTGTCAAAGATTGACTGGTGCTGGCGATACCACGTCGTAAAAGCCTCGCGGTCATCGCTTAGCGTACTGTCGACAGGCGTTATGACGAGCGGCATGTGCTCCGGCGACAGAAAGCCACACTGTACCCGTGAGCCGCCCAGCATTTCGTTAAAGTGCTCAACCCTATCTAAACGATGATCCATAGCCTTTTCCCCGACGAGTTGCGTATCAAGCCAGCAAAGGCTTTTTGATAAGGATTTCGAAACCCAGTGCGCCCATGCCGGAACTTGGGCTGGTCACTACCGTGCAATGGTCCAGACCCGCTTCGATGACCAGCGCGCGTGCCTCTTCCAGGGTGACTTTTTCTTCAACATGGGTCGGTGGATAACCCACTGAAGCGCGCATTTGAGTGAACTTCTCCAGCAAGTCGGGGGCGACGTCGCGGCGCATGTCGTGCACCAGGCCAACCCCGCCCGGCTGCAGTACGCGATACATTTCAGTCAGGCTTTTCAGCTTGTCCGGCAAGTGATGCAAGGTGGCACGGCTTACCGCCATGGTCAGGCTGTTGTCCGCGAAGGGCAGGTCCAGGGCATCGCCGACTTTGAGTTCGATGGTATCGCTCAGGCCTAGCGCTTCGATGCGTGGTCGGCCTCCTTCGAGCATGGTTTCGTCCAGATCCAGGCCGATGAAATGCCAGCCTTTCAAAACCGGGTCGGCCGCCAGACGCACCGGGACCACGACGGTGGCGGTGCCGATATCGACCAGGGCGCCCGGCGGCAAGTCGCGGGCAATCTGGCGGATGCGGGTGACGAACAACACATCCCAGGGTTCCAGTGCTTGCGAGGCAAAGCGGTCGTACTCGTCAGCAGGGCGTAGATTTTTCAATAACATGGATACGTTCTCGTCTTGGTTAGCGTTAGAAGAAGATTCAGCGTTGAACTAGCCAGTGCGTGTGGCTCATTTCTTGTCTTACAGCCACCCCACTGGAACGGTGGCCAACAACTTGCGCGCGGCTTTGCTGTTGACACCGAAAGCAGGGCGATCGCGTCGCTCGATGGCATGCGCGACCATGGCCGCCACCCGGCCACAGAGCCCCAGGCCGACACCCCAGCGGGCTTGGGTCACGCCGAGATCGAGCAGGGCTACGGCGGTAATAAAATCAATATTCGGACGTAGGCCTTTGCGCTCCAGAACGTGGGCACAAACAACGTCGTAAATCTCCAGATAGCGCCCCCCGAAACCCCACTGGGAAAACAGGGCCCTGATGTGCGGCGGTCGTGGGTCCTGCACAAACAGCGGATGGCCAAAGCCAAACAACAGGTTGCCCGGCTGATCCAGCGCAAGGTCGACCGCTTGCCGTATGTCAGCAGGGCTGGCTTGCGCACTGATGGTCTTGAGCCAGGTCATCGCTTCTTCTGCTGCGCCGACATGGTTCGGTCCGCTGGCCATGAAACCGGCCGCCACGGCCTGGGCAAGGGTGACACCGGTGCCGATGGCGGTACGGGGTACCAGCACCGTCGGCGTGATGTAGCCGAAACCGGCGTGCCAGGCCACCAGCAGGGCATCAACGACACGAATGGCTAATGGGTCGATATCGGTCGCGCCCATTGCCGTCAACACGACCTCGGCGTGATGCGTCGATGCTGCGCCGGGGGCGCCATAACCGAGCGCCGTTTGCAGAAAGTGCGGCGTTGAAGCAACGCTGACCAGGCCCTCGATAAAATCCTGATGCGTAGGCAAGTCGCGAACGGTGGCTTCGATCAGGACAATATGTTCCAGCGCTGCCAGATCACCGAGAAGGCCGCAGGCGGCGGCCTGAACGATGCCGGCACCGCTGTCGGCCACGGCTTCGATGCCACGTCGATAGGCAGGCTCCGCCGACAGGTGGCTGGCAATGCGTACCAGAAGGGCGTCAACGGCCTGGCTCTCAGCAGGGGTCGGCAGGCTGCCAAACCACGCCAGCCATAGCGCTGTGGGGAAGTCGACACTGCCGATCAGGTCATTGAGGTTGCGACCCCTGACCCACAGCCCTTCATTAGGCTCAATCGTGGCGCCGTCGATATTGGTACCGCGATACAGGGTGCGTGGTCCGCCAAACAGGCTCTGCGGCGGTGTGGGTATCAGCGTGTCGGCCTGTGCCAACTCATCAAGCGCAATGCCGCAGTGGGCGACCAGCAGGTTTTCTATTGTGTGTGCGTGTTGCGTGACCGTCGGCAGGATGTTGGCGAAAAAATAATGGGCGGTCTTGACCTTGCCACGGTAAAAAGCGGCTTCTTCGGCACTCAGTGGCTCGCGCAACTGACGCTCGGCCAGGCAGGCCGATTCAAGCAAGACCCAGGCGCTGGCGGTGAGACCGAGCATTTCCAGGAAGCGGGTATAGAACTGGCTGGTTTCGTGTGTGCGGCCTTCACGCACGTGCTCATTGATACGGGTTAGCGCCTGCTCCACGGCAACCATGGCGTTTTCCAGCGCCGGGAATTGGTCGTGCAGCTCAGAACCGACACCCGTTGTGTTGTTCAAGAAGGCATCCAGCTCTTCGCGCAGAAACTTGATCAGGCGTGAGTTCCTGCCAAAACCGAGCTTGTCGCGCACCAGGTCCTGGGACTGGATGTAGTTGGTCCCTTCCCAGATCGACAGGATTTTCACGTCGCGCGCATTTTGCTCGACAGGGTAAGCATCGGTGTAGCCGATACCGCCATGCACTTGTATCGCCAGTTCGCAGATTTTCCAGGCCTGGTCCGAGACGAACGCCTTGCACACCGGCGTGAACAGCAGCACCAGCTTGCGGTATTTTTCGACCTGGACTTCGTCCAGTACCGGCTCGGCTTCCAGGGCAAATGCCTGGGTCGATGCGCCGGTCAACTTACCGAGCAGGCCACGGCAACCTTCTACCCGGGCCTTCATTTCCAGCAGCATGCGCTGCACGTCGGCGTGTTCGATGATGGCTACAGGCGGGGCGCTGGCATCGGAGGTGCGACTGATTGCACGGCCCTGGAACCGTTTGCCGGCGAAATCGACTGAATGCAGATAAGCGCTGGAAGCCAGGCCCAAGCCGATAATTGCCGTGCTCATACGGGCCTGGTTCATCAAGGGCACCAGTTGCAGCAATCCGGCATTCTTGCGGTCGCCCAGCAGTACGGCGCGGGTGGTGCCGGTTCGACCAAACACCAGTTGGGTATTGGCGCAGCCCTTCAATCCCATCTTGCGCAGCAATGAAGTGCACTCGACATGGTTGTCTTCCAGCTCGCCCGTTTCGGGATTAGGCCAGAAGCGCGGCACCAGCAGGCAGGACAGCGAGTAGGAGGTCGAGGTGGTGGTATTGATGCGGCCCAGGACAAAGTAAACGGTGTTTTCGGTCAGCGTATGCATGCCCGCCGAGATGTAGACCTTTTCGCCGCTGACGGCGTATTCGCCGTTTTCAAGGGGTTTTGCGACAGTGGTGACCGCTGTCAGGTCGCTGCCGGCCTGCTGCTCGGTGGCGCAGAAACACGCGTCCCAGTCGTAGCGCTGAAGCTTGCGCAGGTACGTTGCCTTTTGCGCTGCGGTAGCGTGCAGCTTCAACAGCTTGATGGCCGGAAAATTGAAGCCGCCGTAGGTCATGAACGCCGGATTGGCGCCCATGAACATTTCCTGGATGGTTTGCCGGATCAGGGGTGGCAAGGCCGGTTGCTGGGATTCGCTGTCGATGCCCAGCACCTGAATCCACTCTTCCTTATAGCGCTGCCAAAGTCCGTGGAACTCTTTGGGGATTTCGACCTTGCCGTTTTCCAGCAAGTGGCATTCCTGTCGGTCGGAGGCTTGATAGGCCTTGCCTAACTCATAAGCGAACGCCCTGGCGCGCTCCAGCAAGGCATCGTAGTAGGTACGATTTTTGTCGTTGAACGGCGCCCGTGTGAGAAAATTCTGGTCGGTTTTATGCAGTTCCCACAAAAAAAAGCGAAGCTCACGCAGGCTGACTTTATAAGCAGACATAGGTTTTCCTGATTAATAAGCGGTGTGTATCTGGGTTCAGGCGCCAGCCTGGATCTCGGCCACAATGGCGCCAGCGGTGCCGCACAACGCCGCATCCCAAAGCAGGGCGGTGGCTGTTTTACCCTGAGGCAGGGTGGCGCGCAGGCGCATAAGCGACAGCAAGGGGGCCGCGCTCGAGTGGTGCGCGCGGGCACCGAGTTCGAAATGTCGCTCTTGTGCAATGCCCAGTTCGCGACTGACGCCCAAGGAGAAGCTGTCGCTGAATCCGGCCGGTAATACCCAATCGATATCACTGGCTTTCAGGCCGGAACGTTCGATTGCCGTTTGCGCTGCGCTCACCGCCATCGGATGCAGGCGCTCAGCCAGAGCGGCAGGGGTCAGCCCCCAGGGGTTGTCAATGGCCGCGCCATAGTGCACCGCCGAGGCGCGTATCGCCCCCCAGCCAGGCGTCGTCTGAGCGTCGCCATCGAGCAAGATGGCGGCTGCGCCGTCGCCGTACACAACCAGATCCCCCCAGGCGCGAAAGAAGGGGTAGAGCCACTTATCGGACGCCACCAGCAGCACCTTGCCGCCTAGACTGACCAGCGCTTCGATCATGGTCAGTGCGTTGAACACGCCGGCAGTGCCCGATTGGCCGATGGCGAACGGCAACGCGTTGGGCAAGCCCAGTGCATGCTGGATACGGCCTGCGACCGACTCATTAATGCGTTGGTTAAGGGCGCTATTGGTCACCACAATGTGGGTCACCTGTGCCAGCGTTTCTGCCGGAACCTGTTGACGCAATCGCGTGACCGCTTCCAGTGCCAGGTCGGCGCAGCTTTGCAAGGGTGGCGCTACCGGCAGGGCGATGCTCGCCGTGGGAAGCAGTCGACGCTCTTCTTCGGCGTCGATCCTGCCTTTGCCACGAGGCATGGAAAAGACCGCCGACTTGTACAACAGATGGCCATAGCCGATGTTTTTTTCCTGAGCTTGTACCGCCCGGAAAGGGGTCGTATCGGGGACGTGAGAAGCGATAGCGCGGATTCGAAGCATGAGGCTATTCCGTGACCGTAAGTGAGGTGGAGAAAAACTCGGAAAACTGCTGCTTCAGCTGCTTTCGGTCGATCTTGCCGTTCGGATTGCGCGGTAAAGGCGAGTCATGGAAGGACACATGCAGCGGCACCATATAGGTCGGCAGTTTGTCCCGGCACAGCTTGATCAGTGCCTGGGCGCTGGTTTGTATCTGCGGATGGGCGAACAGGCTGATGATGATGGCTTCGCCCTGTTGCGGATGCGGTACACCAAACGCTGCCGCCTCGGTCACGTCATCCACGGCAAAGAGGATTTCTTCGACTTCGGTGGGGCTGACGCGATAACCGGAGGTCTTGATCATGTCGTCGCTACGGGCAACGAAATACAGATAATCGTCGCTGTCGCGGTAGACGATATCGCCCGACCAGACCGCTGTTTCGGTGCGCGAAATCTGCTGATCCGGGTGTAACCAGGGACGAAAGCGTTGAGCGGTCAGTTCGGGGTCATTCCAGTACCCGAGCGTGACGAACGCCCCCCGGTGCACCAGTTCGCCGTGCTCACCCGCGGCACATTCGGTGCCGTTCGGGCGCATCACGCGAATATCAGCGTTGGGGACTGCCTTGCCGATGGAGTCGGGCCGCGTGACGGCCGCTTCCGGCGCCAGGTAAGTCGAGCGGAAAGCCTCGGTCAAGCCGTACATCAGGTACGGCAGAGCATTGGGAAATGCGCTTTTGAGTTTTTCCAGCAAAGGCGGCGGCATATGCCCGCCGGTATTGGCGAAGCAGCGAATGCGTGCGCCGGCAGGCTGCGGCCATTGCACTGACGCCAGTTGCATCCAGAGGGGCGGCACGCCGGTAATCACGGTGACGCCATGGGCTTCACAAAACGTCGGGACTTCGTTCGCTTGCAGGAAATCCAGCGGGGCGTAGCAAGCACCGCTGACCAGCGCCGTGGTCAGCTGACTGAACCCGGCATCGAAGCTCAGCGGCAACACGCCCAGGATGACGTCATCGGCCCGCAAGCGCAGATAGTGAGCGACGCTATAGGCGCCAGACACCAGGTTACGTTGCGACAGCACCACGCCTTTGGGCCGTCCCGTAGAGCCGGAGGTATACAAAATGGCCGCAGGATCATTGTCTGTGACGGCGGTGTGTGCGTTGACAAACGCCGCATCGGTCAGCGTGTTCAGGGTTTCGGACTGTGGTTTTTCCAGTTGCCAGATATCAAGGTCGATGTCATTCAACGCCGCCTCGATGCGTCTTAGGCGTGCCCCCGTACTGATGAGCAAGCGAGCACCGCTGTCCAGCAGGATATGGCGTACCTGTTGCTCTTTGAGCTGAGGATTGATGGGCACCAGGATCGCACCCCGGGCATTGATTGCCAGGAACATGACGACGGTTTCGTACTGCTTGCCCGTATAGACAGCGACGCGTTCGCCCGCTTGCACGCCGCTATCGGCCAGCCTCTTTGCCGCCAGGCGCACGTCCTCCAGCAATTGGGAATAAGTCGCCATCTTTGCGCCTTGCGCGAACGCACGGCGGTCGCCATGGTGTTGGGCGCTGTCTTTCAACAGGTCGTACAAACTGATGTGGGCGGTCATGGTGACGTCCCTAGGATTGGTGGATATAGGTGTGTGCCGGGCTCTGCGAGAGGAAAGCGCTGACGCTGTACGTCTGGTTGTAGGCGCCGCAGTTGTCGAAGATCACCAGATCGCCCACGCTCGGCGGGGCCGACAGTTCATGACTCCAGCCGATCACGTCGGCGCGGCTGCAGGTGCTGCCAACAAACTGGATCGGCAACGGGGGCGCGTCACCCGGTGCCTGTTGACGCCGCAGCAGGCGCGGCTGCGCGTAGTTCTTCAACATGGACTCAGTTTTGGCCAGCAGGAAGTTGTGGCTCAGGCCTCCGTCGCAGACGGCAACGTAGCGCTCACCCAAGGCTTTGACTGAACGTACGCGGGTCACGAAAGTGCCTGCGCCAGCGAAGACGCCGCGCCCGGACTCGTGGACGACCTTGAAGTCTTTTTGCAGCGGCGCAATGCGCTGGCGATAAGCGTCAAACGTCTGCGCCTGGTTGTTGAAGTGCTCGGAGAAACCGCCGCCGACGTTAAGAAACTCAACCGGCATGCCGGTGAGGCGTGCTACTTGTGGCGCGAATGCAGCGAGCGCATGGGCAAGGGCGGCGGCATCGGCACCCTTGTCATCGATGTGAAAGCTATTGGAGCCCGCAAACGTATGGAGGCCGATGATTGGCACGTTGGCCTGGGCCAATGCAACCGTCGTCAGCAAGGCGTCTTGGCGACTCATGCCGAAGTGGTCCGCCGGGTGTTTGCCCGAGCTGACCAGTTGGCCCGCGTTCAAGCGCAAAACCGTTTGCGGCGCGGTCTGTTTGCCGATGACGCGAATCAGTCTCTGCGCCTGCTCCAGGCTGTCGATGATGAACGTGCAGCGTGAGGCCAGGGCCGCGCGCATGAAATCTTCATCCATTGACGGATTGTTCACGTATTTGGGGGTGTTGATGCGACCCGCCACAATATCGAGTTCGCCCAGGCTGGCCAGCTCCACACCGTCGACGAAGGCATGGCCGCAGCGGATCAACAAATCCAGGTTTGGATTGGCCTTGAGCGACACAATCAACGGTGTACCCAGACGCTCGCGTAAATCAGCGTAACGCGCCTGTACGACAGTGGGGTCCAGTACGTAGCAAGGCGTTTTCAGATTCAGCAGCCATTGGTCGGTCGTTGCGTCGTCGCTTCTGACAGGCGCGCAGGCGGTGGTCATGGTCATGTCAATTCACCGGATGAAGGGTCAATGCCGAAAATGAACCGTTGTCCGATTCCGTTATGTTCATCAGGTGCGCCCCGGCATCGACCTTGCTCAAGCCAATATCGGCCAGGTTGATCGCCAGGTCCGAGCCAAAGGAGTGGCCTTTGTTCAGAATGTTGTCGGAGTAGAGCGTGGAGGAGGGAATGGCCATTGCGCCACAGAAGGCTTTCCAGCCAGAGTGGTTGGAGTTGTAAGGCAAAATGCAGGAAAAATCGCTAAGCGCCATGCCACAGTCGGCCACGGCTTCCTTCATGACTTTGCGGGTGTAGTGCCACTCCAGATTGAACATTTCCTTTTTCACCGCGTTGTTGGTCACGGAGCCCAGATACCAGCTGCCGTAATTGCGCACGGCCGTTGCACCGACCCGGTTACGCCGGCTGTTACGGGTCACCAGCAAGCACCCTGCGCCATCACTTAAGATGCTTGCCTGCAACACCCGGTAACGCTCGATAAAGACGCGGTCGGACGACACGATCAGCACCGAGTGCAATTGGCTATGGACATTCATCAAGGCCTTGGCCATCTGAATGGCGACGCTGATCGACGAGCAATTGAGCTGTGCGATCGAGCCGGCCCAGACAGGCTTTATGCCGAATGCCGTGGCCACTTCCATGGGCAGGCTGCGTGGCGCCGGCGGTACGCTGAATAGCCCGGTATGAACATGGATGACCGCACCGATGTCGCCGCCCTTGAAGCCTTGCTCCTCTTGCAGGCGAGCGACAGCGCGCTTGGCCAGCTCGACCTCGTCGATGTCCGGTGATACATGGAAATAACGGCAACCCGCATTGCGGATCATGTCAAAGCGCTCGGCGGGCAACTTATGGTGCTGAGCCCAGTCATTGAGGTCCTGGCGTTCGCCGGGTAACTCGTAAGCGGCGGCTTCAATACCGATCGTGAAGGGGGCGGGGCTGTTTGTTGCCGCAGTAGTTGGGGGCGTCATGACTGTATTCCTGTTAAGCCGGCATTGGCATGGCGGCGTAGTCCAGCACTCTGAGCTTTTCAAAGGCATCGCTTACACGGGGCGTCAGCAAACCCATTTCGCGGATGGTCGGCACCAGCCGCCGGAAAATGGAACGGCGCATGGAGTTGGCCACTTCAGAACTCCTGACCAGGTGGCTGCACTCTTTTTTGGATAAGCCCATCGGCTCCCATATGTCGTCGGCGCACAGGTGCTCGTACAAGGTGTAAGCACCTTCAACCACAAACTCTTCGCGCTCCTTGCGTTCAGTTCCGCTCATTTCCTTGTACACACTGCCCAGCGTGATGCGGCCAATGGCGAAATGGCGCGCCTCATCGCGCTGAATGCGCGTCATCAGGTCTTTGATAAAAGGGTCTTTGGTGTAGGCGACCATGCTTTGAAACAGTGACAGCGCAATGCCCTCCACCAGCACTTGCATGCCGAGGTTGGTCATATCGAGTTTGCTGGTGGTAATGGTGTCTTCCAGCAGGCCTTTGAGCGCCTTGCTCATGGGGTAGCTGATGGGCAGCTTGTTATTCACCAGGCGCCCGAATGCTTCAATATGACGGGCTTCATCGATGATTTGCCCGGCAGCACAGAGGCGAGCCGAGAGGCTTTCTTCTGCCACCGCCAGTTTCGATGCGCAAATCAGGGCAGCCTGTTCACCGTGCAGTACCTGTGACAGGGTCCAGCCTTGCGAGTGATGGCGAATTTCGGCGCGGTTTTTTTCATTCATTTTGTTCCAGACATCGGTGCCGTAGATCAGCAGTGTGCCGTCCGGCATGCCCAGTGGATTGTCCGGGTTGAGCTCGTAGCTCCAATCGATGTCGGTATTGACATCCCACTGGTTGGCCTTGGTTTTCTGATACAGCGCATTCAAGCTGTCATTGCTGAAATCGTAGGTCTGAGACATGTAAGCCTCGACCGAGAAATTCCACTTGATCGGCTCGCCATCATCCAATGTCGGTTTGTGCTCTGTTTGCATGATCACACCTGTACGTGCGTGCATTTCGGTTGAGAGGTGGTGAACGGCTCATGCACAGGAGATGTGTGCACCTGTGCCGCGAAGTAGTCCAGGTCGGGTAAGAACCACTCGGTGATGGCTGGCGTTTGCGCGGTATTCCAGGCTGCGATGTGCAGGAGGTTATCGCCGCCGTCCCACAGGTCGCGGCGAATCTGTTCGGCGCTGATCCAGACCACCGGCGTCTGTAGCTGGCGCGCCCAGAACAAGGCTTCGTTCCATAAATGGGCGCCCATCGTCACGCGTGGATCGAGCAGGTTTTTTGGCAACGCAAGGTCGATGGAAGGCATGCGTACCTGCGCCAGGAGAAGCGTCTGCTCACCGCAGCTGTCCCAAATGTACTGGGCCAGCGTGGACAGCAGGGTGTAGTACTGCTGGTTGTTGACCAGCACAGGCGCGGGATTGTCGTGTGCGTACACACTTCGGCGTGCATAGTCTTGCGTTTCGAGCAGTGGCAGGTTGCGAGCCGAACAAGGGATCGCCAGGCTGTAATCGGGGTTACGCTGCAACAGCAGGGAACAGGTTTGCGCGCTCTTCACATTTCACCTTCCAATGCATAGTGCAGATCAGGCGCGAGGGTTATCTGGGCAATCGAAAAATAGCCGTTCATTGCCAGCGAAGAAACGATGCAATCGCTACCCGTGTGCGCGGAACCCGCGCCCAGCTCCCCCAATAGCGAAAGCCAGGGGTCGCTGCCGAATGAATGGCCAAATCGTTGATAATGGTCGGCGTGCACAGACGAAGTGTCGAAGCACTTGAACAGCGCGCGGCGCGACATCTCTGGAAAAAACGGTACTGCAATGCCTAGACCTGGCCGGCTTTCGGTGAAACTGCGCAGGTTTCGTCCTAATTGCAGTAGCGCATTAGCCTGGCTTGAAGTGCCGATGACCAGCATGTTTTTGGCCTCTGGAATCACGTCAATCACTAACGTGCAGATGCCAAAACCGGAATTCCCCCAGCGGTTGTTGCCTAACCAGTAAGTAAAATTGTGGATATCGGTATCGACAATCTGCAGTAACAGCCTGCGACGACCGCTGAACTGAGCCTTCCCCTGGATATATCGCAGGATGAAACCCCAGCCCGTGCATTCATAGGCGTTGGTGACCCAGTCAGGACGGCGCCCATACTGGGTGGCTATCGCCTCCTGGAAATAGCCTGCATGTGGCGAACCGTCTGCCAAAAATTGTGACAGCACGGTAGAGCTCACCACGTAATCGTCGATAGGGCCTGCGTCGCTTGCATAGCGGCAAGCCTCATCGCCTACCCGCTGCCCCAATGCCAACGCTGCATCCTCCAGGCTGACCTGGTGCGATACAAAGGGCGTTTCTGTGCGTCGGTAAGCTAGCGTATGGACCCTGAAAGCCGGAGCGGTGCCAAGCGACTGCGTTGATGCAAAGGGCTGCGAGTTCGACATGTTGAGCTTCTGGTATGAGGGTGGCTGGCGATCAGGCGACTTGTTGCTGCTGCAACTGCGAGTCGATTTGCTCCAGAGTGGTGTACTGCGTGATGTTCAGTTGCTCAGGATCAATCGATCCGTAGAGCTGTTCGCAATAGACGATCAGCTCAACCACATTGAGTGAATCGATACCCAGTTCGCCCAAACCGACATGGGTATCGACGGATTCGATATTGAGAATCTTGGCGGCTTCTTTCTTCAGAAGTTCCAGCGTGTTGAGGGTTTCAGTCGTCATTGGTGCATCTCCTGGGGTTAAAGCGGATTAAAGTGAGTCGGATACGGGCTTGGCTACGCGCATGCTTGCGCGCAATTCGTGATAACAGCGGTAAGAGCTGCCTTCCATTTTGGTAAACGCCAACAGGTCACGCTGGTCGAGAAAACTCGGTACGGCAGAGCGGCTGACCAGATGCAAAAGCAGTTCATTGGAGGCGAATTTCAGTGCCAGCACGCGGTGCACGTCTTCGCTCTCATAGCGGTCGGACAGCGTCTTGGTACGGGCGGCGGCAGCGATGAAGTCGCGTGACGCGCGTTCGTCGGGTGTCAGTTCGAGGCGGCCCTGACTTGCCAGCCAGTCAACATGGGCCATCAGTGCGCGCACCAGGAAAGGCCGTACCGTCGTCAGGTATTTATTGAGTACCGCAGGGCCGCCCACTTTCAGACGATCTTCCTGGGAAACCTGCACCGTGCCCTTGACGTTCCCCAACTGCACAACATCGCCGAGAAAGGGCTCGCCGCAGAGGGTTCGCTTGAGGGTCTTGTATTGCTCGGGCCAGACCAGGAAGGCTGAAGGGAAAAACGAGCCCGGCGTGCGGGCGGCAACGATTGCCATGCCATCAAGGTTGGCGTACATGCCCCATACCTTGTCGATATGCAGCTTGAAACCATCCCCTTCCGGCTGGGCGACAGTGCGCCAGCTAGTGAGGGTAGGGCCGCCGGCATCACTCATCAGAAAACGCAGGGCGCTGCCGGCATCAATGCTGGCGCGCGCCCGTTCGTATTGATCCGGCGTCAGGAACAGCGAAAACAAATGGGCGAAGTTCTGCATGAACGATCGGTAGTGCAACGCCAGACCGTCTTGCCGAATGCGCTCCAGAATATGTTCCAAGTCATGGCTCGGCTGCGACAGGGCCACCGAGGGGCGGTTTAATTGCTCGGCAGGCTCATAGTCTTGCGGTGTCTGCGAAATCAACATATCTGAATCCATCAGTCGCACTGAAGCGCGCGAAATAATATGGATCAAGTGAGCAGGCAGTTCGCCGTATGTCGATAAGCGATGAAGAACCGGTTGTGCACACACATTCAATAATGAATGGCGTGACGAAGCCGTATCCCCACCTTGCGTCAAAGTGTGCATAGTGTGTGATCCAGTATTTGAAAGTTGCAGTGCTTCAGTGTGTCGATGTTATTGGCGTGGTTGTAGATTAACTAACAAGCTGTTCGCGATCGGCCTTGTCTTTGTTGTCCAGTACGGTTTGCAGATAAATAGTTCGGCATTCCAGGCGCTTGAGTTTGTTGCTGGTCGTGCGTGGCAAACTTCCGGGTAGCACGAATGTAATGGCGTGGGCACCAAATCCGAACTTCTCACGCAATTGGTTTTGAAGTTGGGTGCGCAGTTCGATAGGGTTATGCTTCGTTTCAAGCTCGATCAGAATCGCCAGGCTCTCGGTTCTCTGTGTCTCGTCGTAGATACCGAAGGCCGCTATTGCATTACCCCCACTGGCCAATAAAGGGTGTGAGGCTATGACGTCTTCAATTTCATGGGGGAAATAATTACTGCCGCGGATAATGATGAGTTCTTTCTTGCGGCCGAGTACAAACAAGTGCTCATCCACTCGATAACCTATATCCCCGGTCGCAAACCAGTCGCCGCTCTGGTAGTGCTCGGTCTGGCCTTCGGCGGGTAAATAGCCGGACATGACCGAAGAACCACGTATGAAAATTTCGCCCACTTCGCGGTCCTTGGCGTCGGAACTGTCCAAAGCCCTTACCGCCACTTGCATCCCGTCAATCGGCCGGCCCATCGACAGTACGGTTTCTACCCGCCGACTGTTATCGTCGGCGCGGCGTGCCTGCCAATGATCGATTACCGCGCCGGAGTCGATACGGTCAGGAATCACGTAGGAGAGCGCCTGCTTGTCGTAATCAAAGGTCGTGTTATGCATGGTCACTGCCAGCGTCGATTCCGCCATGCCGTAGCAGGGTTGCAGCGCAGAACGTGAAAGGCCTTGGGGCGAGAATGTCTGTGCAAACTCCCTCAGGCAGGCTTCATCGACCCTTTCGGCGCCGACAAAGATATTGCGCAACTTGCTCAGATCCACCTCTTTCATTGACGCTTCGCGGTAACGGCGAATGCAATACTGCAGGGCGAAAGTCGGCGCCGCCGTGGTGGTTGCGCCAAAGCTGGACATGCGCTTGAGCCAGCCAAGCGGGTTGCGAATAAAACTGGCCGGCTGCATCAATAGCAGCGGTGCCTGGTAATACAGGTTCGACAGTAGCGTCACCAGGCCCATGTCGTGATGCAGCGGCAGCCAGGACGCAGAGGCGTCGCCGCGTTCGACACTGTAGCCAACAACACCGCCGATACCGCGCACATTGGCGATGACATTGCGATGGCTCAGGATGGCGGCCTTGGGGCGACCGGTCGAGCCCGAGGTCAGTTGCACATGATGGCCGCTGTCAGCCTGGCAGCGTTCCACGCGCACTGGAAACCCTGCGCTGGCAGCGAGGCTCACCTCTGCGCTCGTGACCACGCGTACAGGCAGGTTGGAAAGCAAGCGCTGGAGTGCCGGTGTATTGCTTTCGGATGCGATCAGCAGGCGCGGTGCAAACAACTGACAGGCCACATATATCTGATTGCGCGGTGAGTCTGCCATCAATCTTCCAGGCAGCGCGACGGTGCAAGGCAAGGCGCCAATCAACACGCATCCAGTCAGCAGTAACAAGTGATCGATCGATGCCGGCAGGGCAAGAATAACCAGGTCATTACGAACAACCCCCAGTTCGGTCAGGGCTGAAGAGACCGCCAATGCTTGTTGTGCCAACGCTGCATAGGAAATGCTTTTTTCTTCCCCGTTCTCTTCTATAACAGTAATTTGCCGCAGTGCACTTTGCTGTGGATTATCCAAGGCAGACAAAATAGCATCGATCATTGTTTCCAATTTCCGATCTCCGGGAAGTCAATCAAACAAGTCTGTCAAATATTACAAATTCAATACAACGCTCTAGTGAGCATACAAACCTGTAGTGCCCGGTCTGGCGGACTTTATGGGATGGAACAGTGTTTGTAAATCGGTCGGGTGAAAGTTTCATAATCTTTCATGTTCGTTTGTAGTCGGCGCTATTGCCCGGTTCTAAAGCAAGTTTATAGTTGTTTAAGTGTCTAAACGCTTGTTACTCGGCGTTGGATGTTTTGTATTTAAGTCGTGCGCGCAGTCGTTTACTTTTGTAGTACGTGTCGACTCTTTAGTTGTGGGAGTGTCTCGAATAAGTCGTTGGTAGTGCGGGGTAAGCGTGCTCTTCAAGATCACGTATTTCGGCGCTTCCGGCGTATTCTTATAACGGGCGTACTCGTCGTCCAATGAGTACTTTCTCTCCCGGTTTGGTGTTTGCTGCAGTTACGATGCCTGATCTTCGGGTTACACATTTTGTCTAGTGGTGTATTGAATGGCGGCAGTTTCAGGCAAGCCTCAACCGATTATTTCCCGCGCCTGACGTGTCATTGACTACGCTGTACCTGATCGAAATTACAGACGCGCCCTGTCTCGAACCTAATCCCTTCGGTACGGTTGGCCTATCAAGGATGTGCAGGAGGCCCCCGGGTTTGTACAAATTCAAAACAGCGTTTCTGCTTCTTGTCCTGTTGTGCTCGGGCAATGGCATGCTTTTGGCCGCCCCTACACTGGCCTCTGTGATCAAGGCCGAGGAATCCGATGGCAAGCCTCCCGTGCTGGTGGATGGCGGGCTGCTGGGGGCTTTGGGTGCGGGGATGGACGAGGTTCAAGGTCAGCTCGGCCTGAGTATGCAGTTGCTGGACGCCTGGCGTTTACGCACCGAGCGGGCGGCAGGTGAAGTAGGACAACTGGTCGAGCAGGCATCCACACATCCTTCCTGGAGTGGTGTAGGCGACTTTTTCTTGCTGACGGTTATCTGGTCCGGCGTTTTTTTCGGGTTGATGCTCGCAGGAAGATTGCTGGCGCGTTATTTGTGTACCACGCGTTCGATGTTTGACCGGCCACGCATCCAGACGCTGGTGGGTTATGTGGTGCCCTACATGTTGCCTGCGCTGGTCTCGTTGATGCTGGCCCTGTACGCCAGCCGCATGCTGCAAGACACCTTGGGTCGCTCGTTCGGCCTGACCCTGACCTATGCTGGCAGCGCCGGGGTGTTCTGTGTGGCGCTGGTGCTGTCACTGAGTACCTTGTTTGAAACGGGCCACAAGCGCCGCGCGGTGCAGATTATTCGTCAGTACTCGAAACGGGCGCTGTTCTTGATCGGCTTTTTTTCGGCACTGAGCGACGCAATGAGCAGCCCGCAAATTGCGCGGCAAATCGGCGGTAATATCGCCAGTTGTCTGTCGGTACTCGCCGGCCTGCTGGCGTGCGCCATTCTGGGCTGGCTGGTGGTACGGCTGCGGCGGCCCGTGGCTCACCTGATCCGCAATCGGGCCCTGGCACAACGGCTCGGGCAGCCAGCCTTGCAAGAGTCGTTGCGCATTTTTTCGGTACTCTGGTACTGGCCCGTGCTGCTGATGTTGCTGGTGAGCGCGCGCAATTTACTGGGCGTGGGTGAGGGCAGTGAACGTGCCTTGCGCAGTGCATTGCTGACATCGGGCCTGCTGATCGGCACGGTATTTCTGAGCACGATTCTGCACCATTCGTTTCGGGCGCGAACCCAGCATACAGGGGCCTATAAAGAGCGTTTTATCGGTGTGGTTTACGCATTGCTGCGCATTGCCCTGGCCGTGACCTTTATTGAGTTGCTGGCGAAGATCTGGGGTTTCTCGCTGTTGGCCTTCGCTTCCGACAGCAATACCGGCAAGGTCATCAGTGATTCCCTGGGCCATATCCTGTTGATCCTTCTGGTGACCTGGTTGACCTGGGTGGTCCTCGACACGGCCATTCAACAAGCGCTGGAACCGGCCACCAACCGGCGCGGGAGCCATGAGCCCAGTACGCGAATCAAGACCATCCTGCCGCTGGCGCGCAATGCTATCAAAGTGATTCTGGTGGTGATCTGTACCATCACCACCATGGCCAATCTGGGGGTGAACGTCGCGCCCTTCCTGGCTGGCGCCGGGGTGATAGGCCTGGCCATCGGCTTTGGCTCCCAGCAGTTGGTGCAGGACGTGATTACCGGGCTGTTTATCATTATTGAAGACACCATCTCGGTGGGTGACTGGGTGGTGATCGACTCCGCCCATGCCGGCACCGTCGAGGGGTTGACCATCCGAACCCTGCGCCTTCGCGATTCGAGAGGTTTTGTCCATTCGGTGCCTTTTGGTCAGATCAAGGCCGTCATCAACCATTCCCGGCAGTTTGCCTATGCCTTTTTTTCCGTGCAGTTCACCTATGACACCGATATGGACAAAGCGACGGCCCTGATTCGGGAAGCGGGGAGCCAGATCAGCAGCGATCCTTTGCTCAGCCTGAGCCTGCAGGGTTCGCTGACGATCTTTGGCGTCGACAGCATGAACCTCGATGGCGTGACCATAACCGCGCAGTTCCGAACCATGTCCGGGGCGCAGAACACCGTGAGCCGGGCATTCAATGACCGGCTTAAAAAGCTTGTGGATAAGTCGCCGGATGTTCACTTCGCACAGCATTATCCACAGGGGTTTCTGCTGCCCGTGCGGGAGCCGGAACAAACGCTGCCAGCGGACTCCTTGGCGCAACGGTCTACGGTATTACTGACTGATATTCCGCCCAGATCCCAATGAAGGCCTTTTAGCATGAGGCAGTTTGTCAGTGACGGGTGGGCAAGAAACCCGCAAAATGCGGCTATCTTGATTAGGGTCAGCAGCTTTCACGGCTGGTTTTCTGGTATACATCACCGTTCTAAATAGACTGAGCCTGCATACTTTATGCGAATGCGCCTTATGTTATTGGGCGGCGGAAATGCCCTCGGGCAGGCGCTGATTCGTCTGGGTGCCGAGGAAGACATCAATTTCCTAGCCCCGCGCCCGCCGCAAGACGGTTGGGACGCCGCGAGCCTCACGCAACTGCTCGATGACACCCGCCCGGATGCTGTCATCAACCTTGCGTACTACTTCGACTGGTTTCAGGCGCAGACAGTAAGCGAGTCGCGTCTTGCCGCCCAGGAGCGCGCTGTCGAGCGTCTGGCCGAGCTGTGCCAGCACCACAGCATCACCTTGTTGCAACCTTCCAGCTATCGGGTTTTCGATGGCTCGCGTGCGACGGCCTATAGCGAAAAAGACGAACCCGTCCCGCTCGGGTTGCGCGGTCAGGCACTGTGGCGTATCGAACAAAGTGTGCGGGCCATTTGCCCGCAACATGTGCTGCTGCGTTTTGGCTGGTTGCTCGATGACAGCCCGGATGGCACCCTCGGGCGGTTTCTGGCCCAGGCCGAAAAACCGGGTGAGTTGTTGATGGCCGATGATCGACGGGGCAACCCGACGCCGGTGGATGATGCTGCGCGGGTGATTATCTCGGTACTCAAGCAGCTCGATTGCGCGGCGCCGCTGTGGGGCACTTACCACTACGCCGGGCACGAAGCGACAACGCCGCTGGCGCTGGGGCAGGCGATCCTGGCCGAGGCCCGTAACCTGCACGAACTGGCAATCGAAGCGCCGACACCCCAGGCGCACGCCGCGCGGCCCGACGCGGCAGAAGAACCCCAGCACGCGGTGCTGGCGTGCAAAAAAATTCTACACACCTTCGGGATCAAACCTCGCGCCTGGCGTGCGGCGCTCCCCACTTTACTGGACAGGTTTTATCGTCATGGTTGATGCTCCCGTTTTAATCACCGGTGGTGCCGGTTTTATTGGCTCCAACCTGGTAGACGCCTTGTTGGCCAAGGGCTACTCCGTAAGAATTCTCGATGACATGTCCACAGGCAAACGCAGCAACTTGCCAATGGCCAACTCGCGGGTCGAGCTGATTGAAGGTGACGTGGCCGATGCCGCACTGGTTGCCAAAGTCATGGCTGGTTGCAGCGCAGTGGTTCACCTGGCGGCGGTTGCTTCGGTACAAGCCTCGGTAGACGACCCGGTGCGTACTCACCAAAGCAACTTCATCGGCACCCTGAATGTGTGCGAAGCCATGCGCGAAACAGGGATCAAGCGCGTTGTTTTCGCCTCCAGTGCTGCGGTCTACGGCAATAACGGCGAAGGCGAGTCGATTGTCGAAGACACGCCTAAAGCGCCATTGACACCTTATGCCGCCGACAAGTTGTCCAGCGAGTACTACCTGGATTTCTATCGTCGCCAGCACGGTCTGGAGCCGGTGATCTTTCGCTTCTTCAATATCTTTGGCCCGCGCCAGGACCCATCCTCGCCTTATTCGGGCGTGATCAGCATTTTCAGTGAGCGTGCTGAAAAGGGCCTGCCGATCACCATCTTTGGCGATGGCGAACAAACGCGCGACTTCGTGTATGTGGGTGATCTGGTCAAGATTCTGGTGCAAGCCGTCGAAACCGAGAACGCTGAAGCGGGTGCCGTGAACGTAGGCTTGAACAAGGCCACTACACTCAATCAAATGCTGGCAGCGTTGAGCGAAGTGGTCGGCGAGTTGCCACCGATCAGCCACGGTCCGGCCCGCTCGGGTGATATCCGCCATTCCCGTGCTGACAATAGCCGTTTGTTGCAACGCTTCACCCTCGGTGAAACCACACCAATGAGTGTCGGGCTGGCACGCCTGCTAGGCCGCTAAGAACCACCCGCCCACAAAAAAGGCGCCTTTCGAAGGCGCCTTTTTTATGATTGCCGGACTTAGAATTTGTAGCCCAGGCCAACCATGTAAACCCATGGGTCCACGTCTACGTTGACCTTGGCACGAGTGCCTGGTGCCACGGCGTTGTTTTCCACAGTGGCGCGGGTGTCGATATCGATATAACGCGCCTGGGCGTTGATCATGATGTTGTCGGTCAGCATGTAGTCAGCACCCAGCTGCCAGGCCATGCCCCAGGAGTTTTTTGCCTTGAAGTTGTCGAACCCTTCGGCGCTGGCACGGCTGCCGACGTGTTCGTCGTAGATCCAGGTGTAGTTGATGCCGGCACCAACGTAAGGCTGGAATGCCGATTTGGTATCCAGTGGGTAGTACACAACGCTCAGGGTTGGCGGCAAGTGTTTGAGGCTACCCAGTTTGCCGTTGGCGGCTGCCAGGCCAGTACCCTTGAGTTTCACGTCATGCTCAAACGGTGTGGCTGCCAGCAATTCGATACCCACATGGTCGGTGATCATGTAAGCGAAGTTCAGACCCAGTTGCGTGTCGCTGCTCATGGTCGCCTTGCCACCCAGATCAGCACCTGCCAACGGGCCTTGATCAACCTTGACGCTGGAGCTGTCGGCTTTCGGGTTTACCGTGATAGCACCGGCACGCACGATGATGTCGCCTTCCGTGTGCGCGTGGGCAAGAGGGGCGACGACGGCGAGCGCAAGGGCGGCTGCGCTGAGCAAAGACTTGTGCATGGGAGCTCCATTTGGATATTTAAAATTTATATAACCAATGGTAATGAGCGCCCAGGCCTGTTCAGTTGACCCAGCTCAATGAAAGCGTGAAGTTGTGAAAAATTCGTTAATTGCCTAGAGCCCCTCACCCCAACCCTCTCCCGGAGGGAGAGGGAGCTGATGGGTGGCGTTGCGCAAACCTGCTTTTGCTTTCAGTGCCTTCTCCCACTGGGAGAGGGCTAGGGTGAGGAGCCTTTGGGGTTACTCCGGCAATTCATACACCACGATCCGCTGCGCATCCATCTGATACCCCGCATCCGCCAGTTCGCTAGTGCTGGCCTTGACCTGCAGCGCGCCCACGATCCAGTACGGCTGGTACAACTCGTCGAGTTTGACCCCTTCCTTGCTGGTCACGTGCACGATCTGGTTCGACGGCGGTGGCGGTACATGGATGCAGGCACCGAAGTACGGCACCAGCAAAAAGTCCGTGGTGCGCCCGTCTTCGCTGACTTCAAGGGGCACGATATACCCCGGCAGGCGAATCAACTGACCATCCAGCGCCGGGACCACCGGCGCATTGGGCAAGTCCTGCCTGGCTGCCGGGGCGGCTTCCATATTGCCCATCTGCGAGAGGTCATGCAGGGGCGTCATGTCCGGTGCTTCAGGCGGCGCATCCGCCGGGATCATTTCCGACCAGGTCAGCTCTTTCGGTTCGGCCGCCCACAGCGGCGTCGCAACCAGCAGTAACAGTGCCAGCAGCACGCGAGACATTGCAGACCTTTTCATAAATGTAAGCTCATAAACGAATGGACAGACCATCTGCCAGCGATTGCCGGTAGGCGCGCCAGGCAGGCACGCAGCCCATCAACAGGGCCGCTGCCAGAATACCGCCGAGCAGCGTCCATTCATATTCACTTGGCCACGCCAGTGGCAAATACAACCCGTAGTTCGATTGCACATAGCCTTGCGCGACGGCAATGCACACATACAACAGACCGACACCGGCGATCACTCCGGCGAGTGCCAGAGCCAGTGCTTCGAACACCAGTAACGTGGCGATATGCCAAGGGCGGGCGCCCACAGAGCGCAAGATCGCCATCTCGCGGCGCCGCTCATTGAGGCTGGTCAAGATTGCGGTGAGCATGCCGATCAGTCCGGTCAGTACCACAAACAGCGACACCACAAACAACGCTTTTTCAGCAGTACTCATCAAGCTCCAGAGTTCCTGCAGGGCTACGCCGGGCAAAATCGCCATCATCGGCTCACCGCGAAAATCGTTGATCTCCCGTTGCAGGGCAAAAGTCGAAATTTTGCTGTTCAGGCCCAGCATGAACGCAGTGATGGCCTGGGGGGTTAGGTCCATATTGCGGGCCTGGTCAGCGCTGATACGCCCGGCACCGTGGGCGGGCACGCCGTTATGCCAGTCGATATGGATTGCTTCCATACCGCCCAGGCTGATATGCAGCGTGCGGTCCACCGGGGTACCGGTGCGCGCGAGAATGCCAACCACGGTGAACGGTTTGTCGTCGTGCTTGACCAGGCTGATCGCCGCCACGCCATGAGCCAGCACCAGTTTGTCGCCCAGTTTGTAATGCAGGGCATCGGCGACTTCGGCACCCAGTACCACTTCGAACGGATCGCTGGCAAAAGGACGGCCGCTGGCCAGTTTCAGGTTTTGCTTGTGGCCGTACTGGTAGTGCTCGAAGTACGCCTCGCTGGTGCCCATCACCCGATAGCCGCGGTGCGAGTCGCCCAGGGACATGGGGATGGCCCATTTCACTTTCGGGTTGTTGGCGAAATGTTCAAAGCTGTCCCAACGAATATTGTTGGTGGCATTGCCGATGCGGAACACCGAATACAGCAGCAGATTGACCGAGCCCGAGCGAGCACCCACGATCAGGTCGGTGCCACTGATGGTACTGGCGAAGCTGGCGCGGGCTTCGGTGCGGACCCGCTCCACGGCCAGCAGCAGGCACACCGACAGGGCAATGGCGAAGGCGGTCAGCAGTGCGGTAAAGCGGCGGTTGGCCAGGCTGGCCAACGCTAGACGAAACAGATACATCTCAGACCTCTACCGACAGGGCGGCGCGATTGAGTTCAGACAACGACAGGTTACGGTCGAACAGAGGGGCCAGGCTTTGATCGTGGCTGACAAACAACAGGCTGGCACCCGCTTCACGGCATTCGGCAAACAGCAGCTGGATAAAGGCTTCGCGAGCGTCCGCGTCCAGCGCTGATGTGGGCTCGTCGGCAATCACCAGTTCGGGCTGACCGATCAGTGCGCGGGCGGCGGCAACACGCTGCTGCTGGCCGATGGATAACGAGTCTGCACGTCGCTCCAGCAGGGCCGGATCTTTAAGGCCCAGATGGGCCAGCAGGGTTTGCGCGGCGTTATCCACACTGCCGTGGCGTTGCACGGCGCGGCTGGCACGCAGTTTGGAAAAGTGGCAAGGCAGCTCGACGTTCTCGCGAACCGACAAAAATGGCAGCAAATTGAATTGCTGGAAGATATAGCCCGTGTGGTCAACCCGAAAACGGTCACGGGCCCCGGAACCCAGCTCTCCCAGCTCCTGGCCGAGCAAGCGGATGCTGCCGCTGTTGGCTTTTTGCACGCCGCCAAGCAACCCCAGCAAAGTGGTTTTGCCACTGCCACTGGGGCCTTTGAGGAACAGGGTTTCACCTGCTTGCAGGCGAAACGCCGGAATATCCAGTAGCACGGGGTGCCCCGGCCAGCGGAAACTCAGGTCGCTCAGTTCGATAAGTGCTTGGGTCATTGGGGGAGGAGATCGCCTGGGAGTTGGTGGAAGTCTTTCTGTGGGAGCTGTTTAAAACTTCAGCACAGGTGCCTTGGCTGTCACTTCCACGGCTTGCTGACCGCTCGGGCCGATCAGTTGTACCTTGAATTTATGGGTGCCGGGGAATGTCTTGAAAAACTGCGCCAGATCCAGCGCTTTCAAAGCGTCCGGCGTGCTGCAGGTAAACGCATAGTGGGCTTCGATATCGCTGTGATGGTGCTCGCCCTTGGCGCTGCCTTCTTCCGGCGCCGGTTCGAACAGCGGGCTTTTCAGTTCCTGCGCTTCAGCTGTGCAACCGGCGGCCTTGGGGATGCTGAACAGCACCAGTGGGTCTTCCAGTTGTTTGCGTACCGAGCTGACTTTGGCCTTGTCAGCATCAGTGGTAGCAACGTGTTCAAAGCCCACCAGGTTCATCGACGGGCCATCCAGGTCCAGTTCCAGGGTCTGGCCGTCGAGCGCGACATTCAAGCTGCCTACGCCATGTTCATGGGGCGCCAGGCTGCTGTGTTCATGGTCGTGATCATGATCGTCGGCGGCGTGAGCCATCGCCAGCGGCAACAAGGCAAACGGCAAAGCAAGAAGCAAACGGCGCATGGGAGCACTCCAGCAGAAATGTGAAAATATTGTTATGTGATCTTATAACAACTGTTGCGAGAGTTTGCCCGTGTGCTTGGCGTTACGCAAGGCGCGTGGGAGCATGGCTGCAAGAAAATTGAGGAGCACGACGATGGTGCGCATTCGCGGAACGATAGGCGACTGGCCGGTGGATTTGACCGTGGAGCTGGATGAGAGCGACTGGATAAAGCTGGGCGCGCAACTGCACGTCAGTGAGGCACCGATCAGCCAGCCGCCCGCAAAACCTGCGAATCAGGATGATGCCGTGTGGGAAGCCACCAAGGATTTGCTGCGCAAGGCTGGACAGATCAGCGGGCCTGAATTGCTGGGGCAGCTTGAAGCGCTGACCGGCAGCACGGGCGCAGGCAAACGCTTGTTGGTGCGCCTGCGCCATTGTGCTGAGGTGAAAGTGGTTAGCGGTGCTGATTCGCCGATTTACAGCTGGGTTGACGTGGCGTAACAAAAACTCCCGTAGCAGCTGCCGAGGGACGAGGCTGCGTTTGGCAGCTACAGGACTGTCTCTTATACACATCT